>JAJZFO010000340.1 GCA_021805305.1 Actinomycetes bacterium
CTGGCTCGACCGGTTCCACCGGTTCCACTGGTTCGACCGGTGCCACTGGTTCGCCAGCGAACGGGGCGTTCGTGACCCAGGCACTGGGGTACGTCCGAGCGCTGGGGAACTACGCGGCGGGTACCCCGACACAGTCCGTCGACGCTGGGGTGACGACCATAAGCGTGCCTCTTCTCGTTGACGGGTCTCCTTCTGATATGACGGACACCTTCAGCTTCGCCTCGGATGGCACTCTGCAGAACGCGTCAGGCGATGTCTTCACGCTCAACGCCGGCGCAACGTACCCACTGATCTCCGAGTCAGCGGGGGTCGGGCAGATCAACATCCAGACGAGGTTGCTGCGACGCCTCTACACCGGCGGCCCCATTGTCTACAGCCCGATTGTCGCGACTACGACCACCGGTGTCACTGGCGCAACCGGTGTCACTGGCGCAACCGGCGCCACTGGTACCACAGGTGCGACGGGGGCGTCGGGTAGCACCGGGGTCACGACGACATTGCCGGTCTCGACCACGGTCGTCCATCTCACGGGGGTGACCAATGGATACTCCGCGTACGACATGAAGGGAGGGTGGATGGAACTGCCCGTCTACAACTACACGGGCACGGTGGTCAATGGCGACTACCAGGTGGGTTTCAGCGTTGTTCCGTTGGCCCCCCAGTATCTCGACTTCGCCATCAACACTGGCCCGGTCCCCCTAGGCGCGCGTTAGAACAGCGAGCGGGGTGCGGCGGGTTCGATGAGTTCGGGGCCGTCATTTCGTACTGATCCGACCGCTGGATCGACGGCGTAGTGACGTAGTGTCCCGGCAGGAGCGGAGCCCAGCAAGCGCGATCGTTCGTGGGGACCCGACTCGCTCACGTCAAGCCAATCGCCCACGTCGGCGAGTTCGATGACGACCGGCATGCGTTCATGGATCTCGTCCATGTCCTCGTTGGACGCGGTCGTGACCACCGTGCAGGTCTGGACCCAAGGGGCGTCCTCGGGAGCCGTCGGGTCGCGCCAGAGTTCGTAGAGTCCCGCTAGCAGGAGTGGCTCGTCGTCGAGACGAGTGAAGAAATGCGGTTGCTTTGCGTGACCCGGACGGTTGTCCCATTCATAGAACCCGTCAACCGGGATGACGCAAGGTCGCTTCTTAAAGGCGGCGCGGAACGATGGCTTCTCGGCCACCGTCTCCCCACGGGCATTGAAGAGGCGGTTCGACACGGCCGGCTCCTTGGCCCAGCTGGGGAGTAGTCCCCAGCGGTAGCGGTCCATGACCCGCGTGTCGTCGTGCTCGGTGACACCAAGGAGCGAGCGTTGCGGTCCGACGTTCCAACTAGGGCGTATCTCGCCCTCGAGGTCGCTACTCAGAGTGGCGTCGAGGAACCGTGCGAAGCGGATCGGTGGGCTAAAGAGGGCGATACGGCCACACATGGGACTCCCTTCCCCAGTGACAATAGGGCCATTGGCGCATGTGACGGAGAGTGGCTACTCTTACGAACATATGTTCGCTTTTTTACCCTCCCGCCCTCGCCTCTCGGATGATCTAGTGGCGACGTTACGCCCCGTCGCCCTCGCGAAGTCTCGTCTCGTTCCACTTTCCGAGCCCTGGGCGTCCTTGGCGCCCGGTGGTGGTTTACGGCGTGGTTCTACCGTGGTGGTCCACGCCCAACCAGGGCTCGGCGGGCTTAGCGTGGGCCTGAGTCTGCTGAGTGACGCTAGCTCTAAGGGCCATTGGGCGGCCGTGGTGGGAGTGGACGATCCCGGCGTGGTGGCGATGTCCGACCTGGGGGTCGATCTGCGTCGGGTCTTGTTCGTGCCGCGGCCGCGGGGTGCGTGGGCCGAAGCCGCGGCCGATCTACTCGACGGTGTCGATCTGCTAATCGTGCGTCCGCCCTCGCGCGCGCCGCATGGCGCCGCCCGTAAGTTGATGGATCGGGTTCGTGAACGGGGGATCGTCCTCATCGTCCTCACGGAACCTCGTGCGCCTTGGCCGTTGCCGGCGGACCTCTCCTTTCACCTCACGAGTTCGCGGTGGACCATGTCCTCTCATCTCGACGCGCGTTACGTGACGTTGCGCGTCAGTGGACGCGGCGAGGCGCAACACCGTGGTGAGCACGTGGTGATGGTGCCCGACGTCCGGGGTCGGGCGGTGGCGCGATAGGTGGAGCGGCTCCTTGCGCTCTGGGTGGAGCCGCTGAGCGAGGAGCGGCCTGACGGGTCGTCCGTGCGCGACTTCCTCCGCGTCCTCGACGCACTAGAGGTGTTGTGTCCCTTCGTCGAACCCGTGCGGCTCGGATTGTGCACCCTACCCCTGCGCGGACCAAGTCGGTTCTTCGGTGGTGACGAGGCAGTCTTCGTCGCGGTGCGTCAGAGCGTGCGTGACGTGCTCGGACTGGAGGTCGCACTCGGGGTGGCCGAAGGGCTCTTCTGCGCCGAGTTGGCGGCTCGCCAAGGGGTGGTGCTGAGCGCGGGACAGACGACGGCGTTTCGTCGCGCACAGTCACTGGCGACGTTGGGCCATAAGGAACTCGCCACGACGGGGCGTCGTCTCGGGATTCACAGCGTCGGCGACTTCGCCGACCTCGACACGGCACGCGTCGCCGAGCGCTTCAGTGCCGCGGTCGGGGTGCTACATCGCGTGGCGCGTGGGGAGCTGACAGAACTGCCCGGGCAGCGCGACACGCGCTTAGCCGCTCGGTTGCGTCGTGCGCGCGGCGAGGACACCAGAGGTGACGAGCAGGTGAGTTTCTTCGGCCAGCGCAGCGCCGGCGACGATCGTGCCCGGGCGGCAGCACATCGGGTGCGTCGTCGTCTAGGACCCGACGGCGTGTTGGTGGCGCGTCTGCACGGAGGACGGGCTCCGCAGGACCGTGCCTCGCTCACTCCCTGGGGCTCACCGTCGAGTGATCGCCGCGACGGCGCGCCTTGGCCCGGTCAATTGGCGGGCCCCTCACCGATCACGTCATTGCACCAGCCCGTGGCGGTGGAGTTGCGCGATGGTGAGGAGGGTTCGGTGCGCGTGGGTGCGCGTGGTTCGCTCAGTGCGACGCCGGCGACGTTGGTGCTCGCGCCGGGTTCGCGTCGCGACGTCGTGTGGTTCGCCGGCCCCTGGCCGTTGGTGGAGCGCTGGTGGGCGAGCGGGCGGCGACGCGCGCACCTGCAAGTACTGCTCGACAGTGGCGAGGCGATGCTGCTCTGCGCCGAAGCCGGGCGCTGGTGGCTCGTGGGGATCTACGACTGATGGCCGTCTACGCAGAGTTGCACGCCCATTCGGGCTTCAGTTTTCTTGATGGCGCGAGCGACCCTGAGGAGCTCGTCGCCGAGGCTGTGCGGCTGGGGTTGTCGGGTCTCGCCCTCACCGACCACCACGGGCTCTACGGCGTGGTGCGTTTCGCCGAGACGGCTCGTGCGCTGGGGCTCCCCACGATATTCGGCGCGGAATTGACGATTGACGCTCGTGACGATCGCGTCGGTGTCCCCGATCCCCAGGGCGATCACCTCGTCGTGTTGGCTCGCTCGCCAGAGGGGTATCGGAGTCTCTCGACGATGCTCGGTGAGGCGCACCTCGCGCGTGGGGAGAAGGGGGTGCCACAACTCAGCCTCGACCAGGTCGCCAGCCGCGCCGACGGATGGCTGATCCTGACCGGGTGTCGTAAGGGGCCGCTCTCTCGAGCGTTGTTGGCGGAGGGGCCGCGCGCCGCCGAGCGTGAACTACTGCGTTTGATCGAACTCTTCGGACGTGAGAACCTCGCCGTCGAGATCTGGGACCATGGGCACTTCGAGGACGTTGCCCGAAACGACGTCCTGGCCGAGTTGGCGGTACGTCACGACGTGGACCTAGTGGCGACGGGCAACGCGCATTACGCGCGGCCCGAGGACTTCGCGCGCGCCAACGTCGTCGCGGCGATTCGCGCGCGCCGCGAGCTCGAGGAGATGCAGGGGTGGCTCCCGGCCTCCCCGCTGGCGCACCTGCGCAGTGATGCCGAGCAGCGCCGCCGTTTCGCGCGCTGGCCCGGGGTGGTGGATCGCGCGGGGGAGATTGGCGCCGAACTGGCATTCGACCTACGTCTGGTGGCGCCGAACCTGCCCGCGTTCCGCACCCCGGCGGGGATGGATGAACAGGGGTATCTGACGGCGTTGGTGCACGAGGGGGCGACACGAAAGTACGGCCCGCGCGAACGAGAGCGCGTCCCTGGTGCGTGGCGGCAAATCGACCACGAGCTCGACGTCATCGGCGGTTTGGGCTTCGCTGGTTACTTCCTCACGGTCTGGGACATCACCGAGTTCTGTCGGCGTTCGAACATCTACTGTCAGGGTCGCGGGTCGGCCGCCAACTCGGCGGTGTGCTTCTCGCTCGGCATCACCAACGCGGACGCCGTGAAACTCCAACTCTTCTTCGAGCGATTCCTCTCACCCGCGCGCGACGGCCCCCCCGACATCGACGTGGATATCGAGTCGGGGCGACGCGAGGAGGTGATCCAGTACGTGTACCAGAGATACGGACGCCACCACGCGGCCCAGGTGGCGGCCGTCATCACGTACCGACCGCGCTCGGCGCTACGCGACGTGGCGCGGGCCTTCGGCTACTCCGAGGAGGAGGCCAATCAATTGCGCGACCGCGTGGACCGCTCGAGCATGACCGCGCTGTCTGACGACGTGCCCGAGATGGTGGTGACGATGGCGACGCAGATGCTGAACCGTCCTCGCCACCTCGGTATCCACTCGGCCGGTATGGTGCTGTGCGATCGTCCAGTGCTCGAGGTGTGCCCGGTGGAGTGGGGTCGCACGCCCGGGCGAACCGTCCTGCAGTGGGACAAGGATGACTGCGCGGCGATCGGCCTGGTGAAATTCGACCTACTGGGGCTCGGTATGCTCGACGCGCTACACCGGGCCGTCGATCAGGTCGCGGCCTATCACGGCGTCACCCTCGACCTGGGCGCGTTGGAGCAGGAGGACGCGGTCTACGACCTCCTTTGCGAGGCTGACACCGTGGGGGTCTTTCAGGTGGAGTCGCGCGCGCAGATGGCGACGTTGCCGCGCGTGCGACCACGGTGCTTCTACGACTTGGTCATCGAGGTGGCGCTGATCCGCCCCGGCCCCATCCAGGGCAACGCGGTCAACCCCTACATCCGCCGTCGACGCGGTGACGAGCCCGTGACGTACCTGCATCCTCGCCTGGAGCCGATCCTCTCGCGCACCCTCGGCGTCCCCCTCTTTCAGGAGCAGCTGATGGAGATGGCGGTCGCCGTCGCGGGATTCTCCCCCGCGGAGGCCGATGAGCTACGTCAGGCCATGGCCGCCAAGCGATCCGAGTTGCGCATGCTCAAGCTCAAGAGTCGCTTCTACTCGGGCATGGCGGCCAACGGCATCACGGGGGTCGCCGCCGACCAACTCTTCGATGCCCTAGCGGCCTTCGCCAACTTCGGTTTCCCCGAGTCGCACTCGGTGTCCTTCGCGCACCTGGTCTACTGCTCGGCGTGGATCAAGGTCCACTATCCGGCGGCGTTCCTCGCGGCTCTCCTCAACGCGCAGCCCCTGGGTTTCTGGTCGCCCCAGAGTCTGGTGGCCGACGCGCAGCGTCACGGGGTCACGGTGAGACGTCCCGACGTGAACGTCTCGGGCGCCGAGGCGACGCTCGGCGGTGATGAGCGACGCCCCCACGTGCGCCTGGGGTTGGCGAGCGTGCGCGGGATCGGGAGTGAGCTGGCGCAGCGCATCGCCGAAGGGGCGCCGTGGCGCGACGCCGAGGACCTGGTGCGTCGCGCGCGATGCCAACGACAGCACCTCGAGGCGCTGGCGTCGGCGGGCGCACTGGACTGCTTCGCCCAAAGTCGGCGGGCACAGATCTGGACCGCGGGTGCGGCGGCTCAGAGCACGGACGACCGGCTCGAGGGAATCGTGACCGGACTGCGGGCACCGCGCTTGTCGCCGCCGACGGAGATCGAGCGCGTCGCGGATGACCTGTGGTCGATGGGCCTCACGACCGAGGCCACGGCGATCGCTCTCGCGCGCGGTTGGCTCGACGCGCGAGGTGTGACGATGGCCGCACGACTCGTGGGAGCCGAGAGCGCGCGCGTGAGCGTCGCCGGCGTCGTCACCCACCGTCAGCACCCCGAGACGGCGAACGGGGCGGTCTTTCTCAACCTGGAGGACGAGAGTGGGCACGTGAACGTGATCTTCTCCAAGGGTGCCTGGGCGCGATGGCGCGGGGTCGCGCGCAACTCGCCGGCCCTGATGATCCGCGGCGCGCTGCAGCGCGGACAGGGGACTCTGGTGCTACAGGCGGAGTTCGTCGAGGCGCTTGATCTCGGGGCCACGGTGCCCTCTCGCGACTGGCGTTGACGCCCCCCCGTTACCCGCGAGAGTGGCGCCAGCCCTCGAGCGCGACCGGCACCGTCGACCCGTCGTGGGTGGGCAATAATGGGTGCCGTGCGGGTCGCGGCCATCCAGATGACGTCGGGTAGCGACGTCGCGGCCAACGAGGATGCCATCTTGCGCCTGGTGGATCGCGCCGGTGACCTCGGTGCCACGTACGTGCAACTGCCCGAATACGCCACGTACTGGGGGCCGCGAAGTGGGTACGACGCGGCGGCCAAGTCCCTCGACGATGGTTTCATACGACAGTTGGGTCTGGTCGCCAAGGGGCGCGGCATCACGGTGCACGTCGGTAGCATGCTCGAGCCCGCCACCGACGGCCGGTTCTACAACACGAGCGTGGTGATCGGCGACCAGGGACGGATCGTGGCGACCTACCGTAAGGTCCACCTCTTCGACGCCCGTCCGCCCGGAGGAGTGGTCTACTACGAATCCGAGTCCATCACGCCCGGCGCGCAGCTCACCGTCGTTGCGGTGGGGGAGATGAGGGTGGGGCTCAGCATCTGCTTCGACGTGCGATTCGCCGAGCTCTACCGCGCGCTCGCCCTCGCCGGGGCGGACGTGCTGGCCGTGCCCGCCGCGTTCTCCGCGTCGACGGGTCCAGCACACTGGGACACGCTCGTGCGCGCCCGGGCCATCGAGAACCACGCCTTCGTCGTCGCCGCCACCCAGGTGGGGGTGACCACCGAAGGGCTGGCCACGCACGGTCACTCGATGATCGTGGACCCCTGGGGCGTCACGCTCACCGAGTCGTCGCGCACGGACGAGGACGTGCTGGTCGCCGATCTCGACCTCGAGCAGGTGGCGCGGCGGCGCGCCCAGATCGACGTACTGCACTTGCGACGCCCCGAAGTGTACGAGGGCCCCGTCACCTCGCCCAAGGACTGAGACGGTGACGTGAAGGTCCTCGTCCTCGGGGGCAGCGTCTTCCTCTCACGCGCCGTGGCCCAGGCGCACCGCGCGCGCGCCGACGACGTCACGTGTCTGGTGCGCAACGCTGAAGGACGGCTGCCCGCGGTGGTGCGCGCGGTGGCGGCCGATCGTGCGCTCGGGACGAGCGCCTAC
>JAJZFO010000276.1 GCA_021805305.1 Actinomycetes bacterium
GTCACCCCCGCGTGTCCGCAGGTCCGATTCCTCGCCCTCTCGGTGTCCGACGCGGCCAGCGACGTCATCGGCGTGATCCGCGCGGGCGCCCGGGGGTACGTGACCAAGAACATCCTCGGCCCCGACCTCCTCGACGCCATCGTACGGGTGCACGAGGGCGACGCGGTGTTCTCGCCGCGTTTGGCGGGCTTCGTCCTGGACGCCTTCGGGACCGGGACCGCCCTGCCCCCGGGCTTCGGCGTCGATCACGAACTCGACCAACTGACCCCGCGCGAACGCCAGGTCCTGCGGCTCATCGCCCGGGGCTACATCTACCGCGACGTCGCGCACGAACTCTCCCTCTCGGTGAAGACGGTGGAGAGCCACGTGTCCTCGGTACTGCGAAAGCTCCAGCTCTCGAATCGTCACCAGTTGTCGAATTGGGCCAGCGAGCGACACCTCCTCTGACGACGGGTCCTCGGGCGACGCCGGTCTCGGCGCGGGCGCGAACCCCTCACCCGGTACGCTGGAGCACTCGGGCCGGCACGCCCCCGTGGCGTGGCGCACCCTCATTCACGCTGGTCACCCCGACGCGCCGTGGCGGCGTCGCCGGAGTGGGTTTCACCTTTACCTGCACCGCCCCAACGTTCCGAGGACCACTCTTGACCGCATCGCTCGAGCGCGCGAATTACAAAGTCACCTTCGGGGTGCTGGTCCTGGGCGTGTCGGCGTACGCGTTGTTGCAGTCGCTCGTGATCCCCGCGCTCACCACCATCCAGAGCACCATGCACACCACGCAGAACACCGTGACGTGGGTGGTGACCGCGTACCTGTTGTCCGCCTCGATCTTCACGCCGGTCATGGGACGCGTGGGCGACATCCTGGGCAAGGAGCACGTGATGGTGGCCGCGCTGCTGGCGTTATCGGCGGGGTCGGTCGTCGCCGGACTGGCCACCAACGTGACGGTCCTCATCGTGGGGCGCGCGGTCCAGGGAATCGGCGGCGGGG
Source organism: Actinomycetes bacterium (assembly GCA_021805305.1). The sequence continues at coordinate 988 of JAJZFO010000276.1, forward strand.
TGATCCCCCTCGCCTTCGGCATCATCCGCGACGAATTCCCGCGCGAGAAGCTCGCCGGGGCCATCGGCACCATCGCGGCGATGACGGCGGTGGGCGGCGGCGTGGGTCTCGTCGTCGCCGGTCCGATCCTGGAGAAGCTCGGGCTGCACTGGCTCTTCTGGATCCCCTTCGTCATGACCACCATCGCGGCGGTCCTGACCTATCTCCTGGTACCCGAGTCCCCCGAACGATCGCCGGGGCGCATCTCCTACTCGGCGGCGTTCCTGCTCTCGGCGTGGTTGGTCGCGCTCCTAGTGGCGGTGTCGGAGGCGCCCACGTGGGGCTGGTTCGCCGCGAGGACCGTGGGCGTCGGGGCGCTCGGACTGGTGCTCCTGGTGGTCTGGGTCGTCGTCGAACTGCGCGTCAACGACCCCGTGGTCGACATGAAGATGATGCGCGTCACGGCCGTGTGGACCAACAACTTGGTCGCGTTCCTCTTCGGCGTGGGCATGTACTCGGTGTTCGCGTTCCTCCCGGAGTTCGTCCAGACCCCGCGCACCGCCGGGTACGGTTTCAGCGCGAGCACCACCGCCTCGGGACTGTTCCTGATCCCCCTGTCGCTCGGGATGTTCTTCGTCGGGCTGTACTCGGGCCGGATCGCCGAGCGGTTCGGTTCCAAGGCCGCCGTGGTCGTGGGCTCGGCGGTCTCGGGGGCCGGCTACCTCGTACTCGCCCTCGCGCACGCGGCCGCGTGGGAGATCTACCTGGCGAGCTCCCTGCTCGGCGTCGGGCTCGGGCTGGCCTTCTCGGCCATGTCTAACTTGATCGTGCGCGCCGTACCGGCGCATCAGACGGGCGTCGCGAGTGGCATGAACGCGAACATCCGCACCATCGGCGGCGCCGTCGGGGCGGGGGTGATGTCGAGCATCATCACCGCGAGGACCCTGGCGTCGGGGTTGCCGTCAGCCTCGGGCTACACCCACGGTTTCTTGTTCCTCGCGGGCTGCACCGCCCTCGCGGTCGTGGCGGCCCTGTTCATCCCGAACGCCGTCCCCGACCACGAGCGTCACCTCAACCACGCGGAGCTGGCGATCGTGCCCGGGGGCACCCTCACCGAGGGCTAGTCACGCGGGTGCGCGCGGCGTGCGCAGGGCGTCACCCGCGCTGGGGTGCATCGCGGCGGCGTTGAGGGTCGAGGTGACGGCGAGCAACGCCAGCAGGGCGAAGGCGACGCGGTAGGTTCCCTGGGACGTCAACGCGCTGGAGCGGGTGAGCGAGCTCCCCACCCGCAGTGCGACCACGCCCGCCGAGGCCGCGAAGCCACTGGCCACCTGCTGGACGGTGGCGGCGAGCGTGGTGCCGTGCGCCATGTCCCCCTCGGCCACGTCGCTGTAGACGAGGGTCAGGTACCCCGTGTAGCCGATCGAGCGCACCACGCCGTTGACGAACGCGGTCACCGCGATCAACGCCACCGGGGTGCGCGCGTCGAACAGGGCGAAGACCACCATGGTCGCCGCCACCGCCGCGGTGGCGCCGAGCAGCACGCGACGGTACCCCCACCGGTTGAGCAGCGGCGTGGTCGACGGCTTCGCCACCACGTTGCCGACGAAGACGAACAGCACGACGGTGCCCGCCTTGATGGGACTCCACCCGAAACGGTCCTCGAACATCAGCGGGAGGAGTAGCGGGACCGAGCCCACCACCATGGTGAAGGGGACGATGCCCCGCAGCGACTGGGTAAAGGTGGCGACGCGAAAGATGGAGATGTCCAGGAACGGTTCGCGTCGTCGTCGCAGGTACCACACCGCGAGGCCCAGCGCGGCCAGCGCCGCGGTGAGGTCCAGACCGACCCGGGTCCACGACGACGTGAGCTCTCCCGCGACGAAGGCGGAGTAGACGAGCCCGCCGAGCCCCACGCCGGTCAACACCATGCCGCGCCAATCGAGGGCGCCCGCGCGCGCGAGTCGGCGAGTGGAGGGCCGCATGAGGACGAGGCCGGCCGCGAACGCCGCGACGCCCAGGGGGACGTTGGGCAAGAACAGCCAGCGCCAACTCGCGAAGGTGACGATGATGCCCCCCACCAGGGGGGCGATCGCCGGGGCTAAGAGACCGGGCCACACGATGTAGGCCACCAAGCGCATGATGTCGGTCTTGTCCGAGTTGGCCAGCACCACGACGCGGCCGACCGGGACCATCAAGGCGGCACCCACGCCCTGGACCGAACGGGCCACGACCAATTCACCCAGGTCGTGGCTCAGGGCGCAGAGGAGCGACGCCACGGTGAACACCGCGATCGCGGCGAGGAACAGCCGGCGCTCCCCGAGGCGCGACATGAGCCAGTTCCCCACCGGGATGACGACCGCGAAGGTGATGAGGTACGTCGAGATCAAGAGTCCGATCGCGGTCGAGGACACCCCCAACGCCGCCCGCAGTTTCGGCGCCGCGGTCGTGACGATGGTACCGTCGAGATTCTCCATGAAGTAACACGCGGCGACCAACAGCGCGAGGCGTCGTCGATAGGGGTCGATCACTCTGTGGGTCCAATCCGGCGCCGGGGCCGCGCACCACTACGAACGATAATCCGCGCGGGGCGAACACTAAAGTGAGCCGGTGCACCCCCGGTGCACCACCCCGAGTGAAATCGAGACGACATGACCAACGACCCCCCCGCGACCCTGCCCCGGGTCGGCTTCCTCGGCCTGGGCACGATGGGCGCCGCCATGGCGGGCAACCTGGCCCGAGCGGGCTTCGCCCTGACGGTGTGGAACCGCACGCCCGGTCGCGACGAGGCGCTCCTCGAACTCGGCGCGCGACGCGCGAGCGACCCCGCGCACCTCGCGGCGTCGAGCGACGTGGTCGTCATCTGCGTCACCGACTCACCCCAGGTGCACGAGGTGCTCTTCGCCGAACACGGACTCGCGGCGGGTCTGGCGCCGGGCTCACTGGTCGTCGACTGTTCGACTATCTCACCCCTCGCCACCCAGGAGTTCGCCGCGCGCCTCGCGGCGCAGGGCGTGCACTGGGTCGACGCACCCGTCTCGGGGGGATCCGAGGGAGCGCTGAACGCGACCCTCTCGATCATGGTGGGCGGGAGCGAGGAGGACGTGGCGCGCGCGCGGCCCGTCCTGGGCGCCCTGGGTTCGCGGATCACCCACGTCGGCGACCTCGGCGCGGGTCAGTGGGCCAAGGCCATCAATCAGGTCATCCTCGCGGGCACGTACCTCGGCGTGGCCGAGGGCGTCACCCTCGCCCTCGCGGCCGGGCTCGACGCGACCAAGGTCGTGTCCGCCCTCTCCGGGGGCGCCGCGAGCTCCTGGGTCCTCACCCACCGCAGCGAGCGCATGATCGAGAACGACTACCCCCTCGGCTTTAAGCTCTCGCTGCACCGCAAGGACCTCGACATCGCCCTCGACCTGGCGCGCGCGACCGGCGCGCAGCTCCCGGTGGCCACGATGGCCGCCGGGTTCGAAGACGAACTGATCGCCCAGGGTCACGGCGACGACGACAATTCCGCGCTCGCGCGCAGCATCCGTCAGCGTTCGAACCTCTGAGGACGCCGCTAGACGGCGTAGGAGGTCATCGACAACGAGCCCATGGTGCACCCGTCGGCGAAGGTCGTCACGTCGCCGGCCCCCACCGACGCCAGACCCGCGATATAGGCCAACGGCAAGAAGTGGTCGGGGGTGGGCGCAGCCAATCGGTAGTCGTCGCTCCCGGTGAGTTGCGCCAACTGACTGGGGTCGCTCAACAGTTGCGCCCGGGTGTCGTCGTCGAAGCGTTGCGCCCAGTCAAATCCCTGGTCCGGGCTACGCCATTCGATCGCTCGCAGGTTGTGCACCACGTTGCCGCTCCCGATGATCAGCACCCCCTCGTCCCGCAACGGGGCCAGGCGCGCGCCGAGGTCCAGGTGGTACTCGATCGGTTTCGAGGCGTCGATCGCGAGTTGCACCACCGGGACGTCGGCGTCGGGGTACATGTGCGCGAGCACCGACCACGTCCCGTGGTCAATCCCCCACGTCTCGTCGTCGAGACCGACCCACACCGGGTCCACGATGTCGCCCACGTGCTGGGCCAACTTCTCGTCACCGAGCACCGGGTAGTCGAAGTCGAACAACTCCTGGGGGAAACCGTAAAAGTCGTGGATCACGCGGGGGTGGGCCATTGAGGTCACCGCCGTCGCGTTGATGTACCAGTGCGCCGAGATGGCGAGGATCGCGCGAGGGGTCTCAAAGGAGCGGGCGAACTCCGACCAGGCATTGGTGAAACGATTGGTCTCGAGGGTGTTCATCGGACTTCCGTGGCCGACGAACGCGGCGGGCATCGTGGACATTAGGCCTCCCGGGCACTAGTTGATACGTCTACGAGTATAGCATAATTAGATGAAACATCAACCAGAAAACACTAGTCTGAACGCTATGGCGACTGCGAACTGGCTCACTCCGGAACAACTGCGGGCCTGGAAGGGCCTCTCGTTGATGCACCTACAACTCCAAGCGCGACTCAGCCGCGGACTGGCCCACCACGACCTTTCCTACCAGGATTACCTGGTCCTCGCCAGTCTCTCGGATCAACCGGGCGGGCGTCGCCGGGTGGTGGAGATGAGTGAGGAGCTCGGCTGGGAGAAGAGCCGTCTGTCGCACCACATCACGCGCATGTGTCGTCGCGGTCTCGTGCGCAAGGAACCCTGTCCCAGCGACCAACGCGGCACGTTCGTCGTCTTGAGCGCCGCGGGCCGCGAGGTGCTCGACCTCGCGGCGCCGGGTCACGTGAGCGACGTCCAGCGCTACTTCTTCGACCAGCTCTCGCGTGAGCAGGTGGCCGTCCTCTCGAGCATCGCCGACGGGGTCCTCGCGCGACTGACCACCGACGCCGCCTCACGCGAGGACTGATCACGGCACGAGGGGGTTCGCGGGCGCCCCGGGGCGGGCCCCGGGCGATTTAGGGCCCCGGGTAGTCTGAATTGATGAACTGGCGTGAGAAGACAGTAACGCCGTCGCGCCTCCTCAGTTCGCCGCGCAACGTCTTGATCATCGTCCTGGTGCTCACCTTCGCGTCCCTGGCGAGCTGGTCCTTCGCCAGTCCCCTGGTGGCGGCGCCCGACGAACAGGCCCACCTGTTACGCGCCTACGCCCTCGATCACGGACAGCTGGGCTCGGCCACGACGCCGCCGAGCAAGGTCCTCGAGAACGTCGTCGTGCCGACGTCGCTCTACTACTCCGCGATCTACCCCATTTGCTGGCAGATGAAGGATCAGGTCCCCGCCACCTGTTCTCAACCCTGGCCCACCAGTTCCCAGCCCGCCACCATCGCTATCTACGTCGATCACTACCCCCCCCTCTATTACCTCCTGGTCGGCACGGCCACCTACGTGTCGCACCAGCGGTTGGGCATCTACTTGATGCGCCTGCTCAGTTCGCTGATGAACGCGGTGATGCTGGCGCTGGCCGCGTACGCCATCGCGCGCTGGTCGCGACGACCGTCCCTCTTCGTCGGTCTCTACGTCGCCCTCTCGCCCGAGGCGTATTTCCTGGCGTCGGCGGTCAACCCCAGCGGGTTCGAGATCGCGACCTCGATCTGCCTGTGGACCCTGGTGGCCATCTTCGCCCTGGAACGCCGCGACGACCCACCCCACGGCCTCGTCGTGCTGCTCGGGGTCGTCGCCACCATTGACGTGCTCATCCGCGGTCTCACCCCGCTGTGGGTGGCCCTGGCCGGCCTGACCCTCATCGCGCTGGCGGGGCCGCGGGTCCTCTTCGAGCAGTTCCGTCGTCGACGCGACCTCCAGGTCGCCGCCGGCAGCGTCGTGGGGGCCGCCCTCGTGGCCGCCCTCTGGATCTTCACCCAGGGCACCCTCAACATCCTCCCGGTCGGCGCGGCCGTCGCCAAGAAGGATTCGACCTGGACCGTGGTGCGCATCGTCGCGAGCTACATCCAGGGGTGGTTACGAGAGATGGTCGGCATCCTCGGATGGCTCGACACCGAATTACCCGGCGTGGTCTACCGCTCCTGGTACACCATCGTCATCGGCGCCCTGGTGATCGCGCTCCTTCGCGGATCGTGGCGCGAGCGCGGCGTCGTCGTCGCGTTGAGTGCCCTGACCGTCCTCATCCCGTTGACCCTGGTGACGCGCCAGGCGAAAATCCTCGGCGTCGTGTGGCAGGGTCGCGACACGATGCCCCTGGCCGCGGGGGCGCTCATCTTGGCCGTCGCCGTCGCGGGCGCGCCCGCGCGTCAGCGGGCCCGGCGAGCGCGTGAGCGCGTGAGCGCGCGCACCCGCCAGCTCCTGCGTCAATACACCCTGGTGGGCGTGATCGGCGTCGTGGGCCTGGCCAACATCTTCAGCTTCTACA
>JAJZFO010000186.1 GCA_021805305.1 Actinomycetes bacterium
AGAAGAATCACAATTTCGCTAGAGCGAAATATATGTAATCTTTTCTCATGGATCTGGTCACGCCCGCGCAGTCGGTATCGTCGCAAACGCCCCAAGAGTTCGACGAGGACGCCTCCATGGCCTTCGCCATCGGTCGGCGCATCCGCGAGCGACGCCTCGCCCAGGGTCTGACCGTGACGGACCTGGCGCAGCGGCTCTCTCGCGCCGCCTCGCAGGTGTCGCTCATCGAGAACGGTCGCAAGGAGCTCAAGTTGAGCGAGTTGCGCCAGATCGCCTCGGCGCTGGCGACCACGGTCGAGACACTCATGAACGCCGAACCACCCACTCGTCGTGCGGCGCTCGAGATCGCGCTCGATCGGGCCCAGCGCGGCGCGGTCTTCACCTCACTCAACATCTCGAGCCTGGCGATCCGCAAGTCGCTCAGCGACGAGGCGATCGAGACGATCCTGGCCCTGCACGACGAGATCCAGCGCCTGCACCACGAACGCGCCGCGACCCCAGAGATCGCCCGTCGCGCCAACACCGCGCTGCGACTCGACCAACGCAATCGCCACAATTATTTCGCGCACCTCGAGGAGATCGCCAAGGACCTGTTGCGTCTGGTGGACCACCACGGAGGCCCGCTCTCGCAGCGAAGCGCCAGCGAACTCGCCTCGCACCTGGGCTTCTCTCTGCACTACGTCGGCGACTTCCCCAAATCCACGCGCAGCATCACCGACCATCGCAACGGCCGCATCTATCTGCCGGCGGACCTTCGCGGGGTCGACCCTCGTTCGGCGCTACTGCAGGCCCTGGCGCTGCACGTGCTCGAGATGAAGGAGCCCAAGGACTACGAGGAGTTGCTGCGCCAGCGCGTCGAGACCAACTACCTGGCCGCGGCGCTCCTGATCCCCGAGGAGAGTGCCGTGGCGTACCTGAGCGCGGCCAAGGCCGCGCGCGAACTCTCGGTGGAGGACCTGCGCGACACGTTCGCGGTCCCCTACGAGATGGCGGCGCACCGATTCACGAACCTCGCCACCCACCATTTGGGGATCCCCGTGCACTTCTTGAAGGTGCACGACAGTGGCGTCATCTCCAAGGCCTACGAGAACGACAACGTCGTCTTTCCCACCGACGCCCTGGGCTCGGTCGAGGGTCAGATCGTCTGTCGGTGGTGGGCGGCTCGTCAGGTCTTCTCCATCGAGGACCGGCTCACCCCCTATCACCAGTACTCCGACAAGCCCGCCGGCACGTATTGGTGCACCTCGAGCATCCAGACCACCGCCTCGGGGGTCTTCTCGGTGAGCGTGGGCACCACCTTCGAGGACGCCCGCTGGTTCCGGGGTCGCGACACCAGGAAGAGGTTCAAGTCCACCTGTCCTGACGAGACGTGTTGTCGCCGTCCCCCGGATTCCTTGGCCAGCCGTTGGGACGGCATGTCCCTGCCCAGTGCGCAGCTCAACTCATCGCTGCTGGCGGCGATCCCCACGGGCACCTTCACCGGAGTGGATCGAGTCGGGATCTACGAGTTCCTCGAGGCGCACACGCCCCGGGGCGATGACTAGACGATTTCCGCGGGGACTCGAGCGCGCACCGAGCGAGAGACAAGTAGGTGGTGCGAGGGTCGGACCCCCCAAGGACGTGGCGCTCAACGGCGTCGTCACCGCACCGCGGCCAACTCCTTGACAGTCCCGCGCCTCGACGTTAGGATGACCGCTGACAAGTGGTCAGAGGTCAGGGACCATATCTAAGGGGGCGGTCCCTCACGGGACCGGCGCAAGGGAGATATGGCGACCGGAGCGACGATCGTTACGTCTTAAATTCTGTCCAAGACAGGGGGGGGTAGTGAAGATGTACTTAAGCAACCGAATGAGGCGCAGGGCGACGGTGAGCCTGGCCGCGGCGTTGGCGGCCAGTAGCGTGCTCGCCACGTGGGCGGTCAGTGCCACGAGCGCGTCGGCGACGTCGTATTTGTCGATCAGCGTGGGAATCGCACTCTCACCACCCAAGGTGGTGTTCATGGCGCCCTACGTGGCTCAGGCCCAAGGGTTCTTCGCGAAAGAAGGACTCCAGGCGAACCTGATCTCGATGCCCAACGGCCTCAACACGGAGTTGGGCACCACGGCGGGTTCGATCAACTTCGGTCTCAGCTCGGCGACGGACTCGGTGGAGGCGGCGGCGGCCAAAGCGCCGATCCACGCCATCGCGTCCTACGGCGCCAAGCTCGACACGGAGTGCGTGGCCGCGCCGGGGTATGACACGGCGGCCAAGTTGCGTGGACAGAACGTGGGCACGACGGGCGCCGGGGGATTCGCGGCGACGACGTTGGCCGCGTGCCTCAAGCCGCTGGGACTGACCCTGTCCGACGTGCACCCGGTCGTGATGACCCGGTCGCAGTTCGTCGGGGCCCTGGCGACGGGAGCGATCAAGGTCGCCTCGTTCCACGCGGACGACGCCTACGTGGTGCTGCACCAGATCAAGGGTTCCACGGTGATCGACAAGCAGTACCAGACGTTGCCCAACTGGTGGTACGGCGGTGTGTCGTCGCTGGACTCCTACACCCGGACGCACCCGGTCGTGACCGAGCACTTCCTCGCGGCGTTGATCCTGGCCAACAACTGGATCAACAACCCGAAGAACTTCAACGCGCTGGTGAACCTGGCGGTGCGCGCGACGGGCGAGGACAAGGCGGCCGTGGTCTACGCGCTCAAGTTCAACATCGCGGCGAAGTCCTTCACGACGGCGGTCAATCCGGCGAGCGTGAACTGGACGGCCCGGGAGTGCAAGGTGGTCGGTGACACCTCGACGGTGCCGTCGTACTCGCAGATCGTCAACACTAAGTACCTGGTGGCGGCGCAGAAGCTGGTCAACAGTCAGATGAAGGGCTGATCGGCGCGGTAACGCCGACAGTCGAGTGCATTGAGTAGTAGGTAGCGAAGGAGAGGGTTGTCATGACGGAGTCTCAACGGGGTCGCGCGGTTCGCTTCGACGAACTGACCAATCCCGAGATCGTGGCAGCCCTCTCCGAGCGACCACTGGTGCTGATCCCTTGCGGCAGCACCGAGCAACACGGCCCGCACCTGCCCACCGGGACCGACTACTTCGCCAGTCTGGCGGTCTGCGATCTCGTGGCCGCGTCGATCGGCGGCGTGGTCCTGGGCGGGATGCAGTTCGGCATCACCCCGATCCACATGGGGTTTCCGAGTACGGTGACCATCTCGGCCGCGACGTTCGAGGCTATCCACCTCGACATCGCGTCGTCCTTGGTCGCGCACGGCGTCAAGGAGATCGCCTACGTCAACTGGCACGAGGGCAATATCGGTTCGCTCACGACCGTGGCGAGCCGGGTGACCCAAGAACTCAAGGTCAACGTCGTGGTCGCCCAGGCCTGCTACGTCGCCGAAGAACACTTCGGCGAGAAGATGGCCGGCCTGACCCACGGCGGCGCCATCGAGGCGGCGGCGGTGCTCGGGTACCGCCCCGAGCTCGTTCGATACGACCAGCTCGACCCGGCTGAGGACTCGCCGGGCGAACGACCCGCGGACCACGCCCGCCGCGGCCGCAGTTTCCAAACGGTCCTGCGCGACATCCGCGAGATCTCCGATTCGGGATGGTACGGCTCCTCGCAGCGCGTCAGCGACGAGGAGGGCCGTGAACTGGTCCAGCGCGTCGCCGAGGTCGTGGCCGGCGAGCTCGACGCCCGTTTCGCGCACCTGAAGAAGATCCGCACGGACGTCGGGTGATGGCGCGCGTCCTGCGTCCGCGCGACGCCGAGGTCCTGGCACTGCGCGGTCGACGCGCGAGCGTCCTGTTGAGCGGCGAGGACACCGCCGGTCAGATGACGGTGCGCGTCGTCGAGGTCGAGCCCGAACGCGCCGGCGCCGAGCCGCGTCCGCTGCACGTCCACGAGGGCGTGGGCGAGTTCATCTGGATCCTCGAGGGCACCGGGCTGCTGCACTGCGACCAGGGGGTCCTCGAGGCCCACCAGGGCGAAGTGGTCTACATCACCCCCGGCGAGATGCACAAGATCATGCCCCGTGGCGACGAGCCACTGCACCTGCTGTGCGTCTTTCCCACCGGCGACATCGCCGCACGGACCAAGGAGTAGGCGATGTCCTCCAACCAGCGTCCTCGCGTGATCTGCCTGCGCCCCCGGCGCGACTTCGATCAGATGGGCGTCGAGGTGCCCGACGACCTCGACGTGGCGTTCTACGAGAACGAGCGTGAACTCGAGGCGATCGGCTCGGGCGTGCTCGGTCTGGTCCTGCCCTCGGCGGGCCCGGCGCTGTCGTCTGAACTCTTGAGCGACGCGCGCGACCTGGCGATCGTGCAGTACACCGGCGCGGGCACCGACCGCATCAACGACGAGGTGATCGACGACATCGGCTGCGCGGTGTGCAACGTGCCCGGAGCGAGCGCGCCCGACGTCGCGTCCTACGTGGCCGTGGCCACCGGCGTGCTGCTTCGCAACATGATCACCGGGGACCGGCTGATGAAGGCGGGGCTGTTCCCCGAGGCGCGCTCGCGCATGACGCCGTCGCTGGTGCGCGGCTACCGCGGGCTGCGCGTGGGCGTGGTGGGCTTTGGCAGCATCGGCCGTGAGGTCGCCACGACCTTTCACGCGCTGGGCGCCGAGGTCATGTGGTACGACCCCCAGCCCGCCGCGACGGACGCGTCGGGACTCTTCGAGCGCGTCGAACTCGACGAGTTGCTCGAGCGCTGCGAGGTGCTCACGGTGCACGTGCCCTTGCTCGAGTCGACGCGAGGCCTCATCGACGCCGCCGCCCTGGCGCGACTGCACCCGGGGGCCATCGTGGTCAACGCCGCGCGCGGGGGCATCATCGAGGAGGCGGCGCTGATGGACGCTCTCGACTCGTCGCACCTCGGTGGCGTGGTGCTCGACGTGTTCGAGGTCGAGCCCCTGCCCGGCTCGTCGGCGCTGGTGGCCTGGGCCCAGCGACACGCCGACCGGGTGCTCCTCTCGCCGCACATCGCCGGCGTGACGCCCGAGGCCTCGCGGGTGCTCTTCGTCGAGGCGTGGTCGAACCTGCGCGCCGTGCTCCTCGAGGGCCACGCGCCGCGTCACCGGGTGCGGTGAGCTCGAAGTTCGCAAGTACATCAAACAGTGTGGTCGTCGCGCCCGCCCGCGGGCGCGTGCTCACCCGAGTGAAGGAGGAAAGTCAGTGACGCAGTCAACGAGTGGAGGACCGACCAGACTCGCGGCGATCGGACTGGGGAGATGGGCGCGGATCATGGCGTCGGCGTACTACCGCAGCGAGGACGTCGACCTGGTGAGCTGCTTCACCCGCAACCCGGAGCGCCGCGCGCGTTTCGCCGCCGACTACGGCTGCGGCGAGGATGACTCGCTCGAGGCCCTCCTCTCGCGCGACGACATCGAGGGCGTCATCGTGACCGTGCCCAACGACCAGCACGCGACGGTGATCGAAGCCGCCGCGCGCGCCGGCAAGCACGTCTACGTCGAGAAGCCCGTCGCCGTCGACGCGCTCGACATCAAGCGGATCCGCGCGGCCGTGACCGAGGCGAACATCGTCTTCGCCTGCGGCCACAGCGCCCGTCGTCTGGCGGGCGTGCGCGAGATGCGTCGCTGTCTCGACACCGGAGAGATCGGCACGCCCTCGATGGTGGAGGCGGTCTTCTCCAACGAACGCGGCCTCGAGCTCAACGAGGGCGACTGGCGCGGTGACCCCGAGCGGGCCCCCGGTGGGCCGCTGACGCAGTTGGGCATCCACCACATCGACAACCTCAACTACCTCTTCGGCGTGCCGCGCCGGGTGGTGGCGATGGGTCGCCAGGGCGCCCCGCGGGTGTCCAACACCATGGTGGTGGGTGCGCTGATGGAGTTCGACGACGTGATCGGTTTCCTCGGCAACGACTGGTTGACGCCGGGCGCCTTCACGATGGACCTCTACGCGACCGAGGCGCGCCTGCGCTACGAACTGGACTTCAGCTGGTGGAGCGACTCGGCCGACACCGACGCGCACGCGCGACTGATCAAGGTGCAGTTCGACTCGCACGGCGACGACCCCGACGCGCGGGTGCTCTCCGAGCGACCCGTGCAGCTCGACGCGCGCAACCACCTGCGCGAGGAGATCGACGAATTCGCCAACGCCATCCGTGGTCGCGGTCAGGTCGAGGTCGACCTCGAGACCGCCGTGGCCAACGTCGCGGTGATGATGGCGACGCTGCGCGCACTCAACGAGCACCGCGCTGTCGAGGTCGAAGAGACCATGAGTGAGCTCTCGTGACCGGGCAAAGAGAGTTGACAGTCGCAGGGGCCGGTGTTATCGTTTCGCCAACGCGAAGTGGCAAGAGGTCCGACCTAAGAACAGGTGAGGGCCATTGCCGGGGGAGAGGTCAGAACATGATGGAGAATCTCGAGAACAGGGGTGCGCGGTGAGTGATCAGTTAGCCTTCCTGGCGCACCGCCAGGACGACATGGTGGCGGTGGCCGTGCGTGACGTCGAGGTGGGACACGCCGAGTACGCGTCACTGGATTCGGGGGTCCGTCGCCCGATCGAGGTCCTCGAGCCGATCAAGCTGGGCCACAAGGTCGCCTTGGTCAAGATCTCCGAGGGGGACAAGGTCGTCGAGTACGGCCAGAACGTCGCGGTGGCCACGGCGAACATCGCCGTGGGCGCCATGGTCCACGTACACAATGTGAGGAGCGCAAGATGGCAACTGGCCTAACTGGATACCGTCGTCCCGACGGGAAAGTCGGCATCCGCAACCACGTCGTCATCCTGGCGGTGGACGACCTGTCGAACACGGCCGTCGAGGGGATCGGCCGTCTGGTGCCGGGCACCTTGGCCATCCCCCACGCGTACGGTCGCCTGCAGTTCGGCGAGGACCTTGAGCTGACCTTTCGCACGCTGATCGGCACCGGGGCCAACCCCAACGTGGCGGCGGTGGTCGTGGTGGGGATCGAACCCTCGTGGACCGACCGCGTGGCCGACGGGATCGCGCTGACCGGCAAGCCGGTGGTGCGCCTGTCGATCGAGCGCTTCGGGGACATCAACATCATCGCGGCCGGTGCGCGAGAGGCCGCTCGACTGATGCAAGACGCCAGCGAGATCCAGCGCGTCCCCGTGGAGCGCCACGAGGTCATGCTCTCGATCAAGTGCGGCGAGTCCGACACCACCAGCGGCCTGGGGTCTTGCCCCACGACGGCCCAGGCGGTCGACCGCACGGTGGCCGCCAGCGGGACGGTCCTCTTCGGTGAGACCACCGAGCTGACTGGTGGCGAGCACCTCATCGCGGCGCGTTGCGTCGACGACAAGGTCCGCGACAAGTT
>JAJZFO010000072.1 GCA_021805305.1 Actinomycetes bacterium
AAGTGTTCGGCGAAGCTGAGGCGCTGCGCCTCGTGCACGAGGAAGTCGCGGTCCGCGTAGTGCGCCGACTGTTCGAGGATCTGCACCAGGTGGTCCGGCGAGTTCTTCCACGTCGTGAAGGCCACGTCACCCACGACGACCTCGTGGGTCTCGTACGGCTGTCCGGGTGACGTGAGGTGGGCACGGACCTCGTGGGGTGAACGTGCGGCCGGCGACATCAGTCCGACGTTACTCCAGCGCCGCCGGGGCGAAATAGGGTCGAACGGTAGTGCACCAGCTCGGCGATGGATTCCTTGATGTCGTCGAGGGCCCGGTGCGTCGTGGCCTTCTCGGGCTGGGCGCCGATGACGTCGGGGTGCCAGCGACGGGCCAATTCCTTGAGGGTGGAGACGTCGACGTTGCGGTAGTGGAAGAAGTTCTCGAGTTCGGGCATGTACTCCTCGAGGAAGCGCCGATCCGTGCCGATGGAGTTGCCGCAGAGGGGGACGCTGCGCGCTTCGGGCAGGTGCGTCTTCATGAACTCCAGGGTCGCGAGTTCGGCGTCGCGCACGCTGATGGTCGACGCGCTGATGGCCGGGAGCAGTCCCGACTTGGTGTGCATCTCGGTGACGAAGTCGCCCATCTCGGCGAGCTGTTCGGGCGTCGCGTGGATGACGAGGTCGGGCCCCTCGGCCACGACGTTCAGGTGATCGTCGGTGATGATGGTGGCGATTTCGACGATGACGTGGCGACGGGGTTCGAGGCCCGTCATTTCTAAGTCCATCCAAGCGAGCATCCTGTGAGACTAGCCAAGTGGCGCGCCGCCGAGGCAATAGTGTGCCGACTATGCAGATTCACATTCGACGCCTCCACCCCGCCGCCGTGACCCCCGCACCCCAGCACCCGGGTGACGCGGGGGTCGACCTGGTCGCGGTCGAGGACTGCGACCTCGCGCCGCTCGCGCGCGCGACGGTGGCGACGGGCGTCAGCGTCGCGATCCCCGACGGGTACGCCGGACTGGTCCTGCCCCGCAGCGGCTTGGCGTCTCGCTTCGGCGTCACCTGCGCCAACGCCCCCGGACTGATCGACGCGGGGTACCGCGGTGAGGTCAAGGTGGCGCTGGTGAACCTCGATCCGACTGACCGTTACCAGGTCCGCGCGGGGGACCGGATAGCGCAACTGCTCGTCGTCGAAGTCCCGACCCTGACCTTCGTGGAGGTGGCCGAGTTACCCGCGTCGACCCGCGGCGACGGAGGTTTCGGCAGTACGGGTCGCTGACGCCCACTTCGTTACGAATTGATGTCGGGTGGTGGGGGACTCCGACGTATCGGCTACACTGGGTCACCACGCGGACGTAGCTCAGTTGGTAGAGCGCGACCTTGCCAAGGTCGAGGTCGCCGGTTCGAGCCCGGTCGTCCGCTCCAGTACGCAGTTGCACTGGCCCATCGAAGAAGTGAAGATTAGGGGAGATTCAATGAAGCGAATGATCCGTATGCGCTCTGCGTTCGTCGTCGTGGGGGCCGCTTCTTTGCTCGCCTCCTCGATGGTGTCGGTGGCCGGCGCCAGCCCTACCTCGGGTTCCTATAACGCCAAGGACGCCAAGCTGGTGCCCGCGGCGTACAAGAATATGACGCTCCAGGTCGCGACCGACGCGTCGTACCCGCCCGACGAGTACCTCAGTGGCTCGACCATCGTGGGCTTCGACCTCGATTTGATGAAGGCCCTGGGCGTCACGCTGGGCATCAAGTACCAGGAGAACAACGTCACGTTCTCCACCATCCTCGGTGGCATCACCGGTGGCCGCTACCAGATCGGCAATTCGTCCTTCACCGATGAGAAGTCGCGGGAGAAGTCCGTGAACTTCGTGGACTACTTCCAGGCCGGTGAGGGTGTCTACGTGACGCGCACCTCGAAGTACGTGTTCAAGAACCTGCAGAGTTTTTGCGGCACCACCGTCGCGGTCGAGGCGGGTACTTCAGAGTTGACTGACGCCTCCGCGGTGAAGTGCGCCAACGGCAAAAAGGTGACCGTCGAATCCTTCGCCAACCAGAACACCGCCAACTTGGCCGTCAGCTCGGGTCACGCGCAGTTCGGGTTCCTCGACAGCCAGGTCGCGAGCTACGTCGTGTCGATCTCCCACGGGCAATTCAAGTTGACCGGCCAGCCGATCAACGTCTTCCCCTACGGCATCGCGACGGCCAAGACGCCCACGGGTCTCCAGTTGGCCAAGGCCATTCAGGCCGCCTTTAAGACCATGGTGGCCAACGGGACCTACGCCGCAATCCTCAAGAAGTGGGGCGTGTCCGGTGGGGCGATTCCGGCCGCGAAGATGACCCTCAACGGCGCTAAGTCGTAACGAAACACACGTCGTCGCATGAGCTCGACGGAGGGGGAGAGCGAGACGAGTCCTGAGGTAGTGCCGCTACGGCACTACGGACGCTGGACGGGTATCGCCGTGACCTTGGTGGTCGTGGCGATGATCGTCCACACCCTGATCTCGAAGGTGCCCGATCCGACGGGGCGCACGACGTGTCAGCTGAGCGGTGGCCGGCGGGTCTGCGAGCCGGCGCTGGTGTGGCGCTACAGCTGGAACACCGTGGGTCGCTACCTCTTCGACCCGTTGGTGGTCAAGGGCATCTGGCTGACCCTGCAGATCACGTTGTGGGCCATGGTGATTGGCATCTCGCTCGGTCTGCTTATCGCGATCATGCGCCTGTCGCGGAGTCGACTCCTCTCAGGAATCGCGTGGTCCTACACCTGGTTCTTTCGCGGTACGCCGGTCCTCATCCAACTCTTCTTCTGGTTCGCGATCAGCATCCCCTACCCGCACCTCACCCTCGGCCTGCCCTTCCTCCCGGTGACCTTCGCCCATATCAACTCGGTGCGGCTCCTGGGCGCGATGAACGCCGCGATCATCGGGCTGGGACTCAATGAGGCGGCGTACTTCTCCGAGATCGCGCGCGCCGGGCTCATCTCGGTTGACGAAGGTCAGATTGAGGCGGCGACGTCAATCGGGATGACGCCCGCGCAGACGATGCGCCTGGTCATCTTGCCCCAGGCGATGCGCGTGATCATCCCGCCGACGGGTAACGAAGTGATCTCGATGCTGAAGACCAGTTCCTTGGCCTCGGCGATCGGGGTCATGGAATTGACGGGGGCCACCCAAGCGATCGCGGCCGCCAACTTCGACACGGTGCCCCTCTTGATCGTCGCGAGCCTCTGGTACCTCTTCGCCACGACGCTGATGTCGATCGGTCAGTTCTACGTGGAGCGCCACTACGCGCGGGGCTCGCTGCGCACCCAGCCGCTCACTCCGATCCAGCGGCTACGTCGCGACCTGCGGGGCTTCTCCGCACGGGTGGGCGCGAGGGGTGAGGCGGTGGCGCGGTGAGCGAACCGATGGTCGAGGCGCGCGGCGTCACGAAGTCCTACGGTTCGCTGCACGTGCTGAAGGGACTGGACCTGGTCGTGGAGCGCGGGGAGGTGACTTGTCTCATCGGGCCCTCGGGCTCGGGCAAGTCGACCTTCCTGCGGTGCATCAACCACCTCGAACAGCACGACGCCGGGGTGCTGCGCGTGGAGGGCCAACTCGTCGGTTACGAATTGCGTCACGACAAGCTCTACGAGCGCAGCCCCAAGCAGATCTGCGACCAGCGCGCCAACATCGGCATGGTGTTCCAGCGCTTCAATCTCTTCCAGCACCTGACCGTGCTCGAGAACATCACCATCGGTCAGGAGAAGGTCAAGGGCGTGGCCGAGGACGCCGCGCGCCGCCGGGCGCGCGAACTCCTCGAACGGGTGGGCCTCGACGCGAAGGAGAAGGCGTACCCGGTCCAATTGAGTGGGGGGCAACAACAGCGCGTGGCGATCGCGCGGGCGTTGGCGATGGAGCCCAAACTCATGCTGTTCGACGAACCGACCTCGGCGCTCGATCCCGAGTTGGTGGGCGAGGTCCTCGACGTCATGCGCGACCTGGCCCAGAGCGGCATGACCATGATCGTGGTGACCCACGAGATGGGCTTCGCCCGCGAGGTCGCCAATTCGGTCTATTTCTTAGACCACGGCGTCATCGAGGAGTCCGGTACGCCCGCTGAGGTGCTGGGGAATCCGCGCACGGAGCGTTTGCGCAACTTCCTGTCGAAAGTCCTGTGACGTGACGGCGTGGGCGCACCGACGCGGTCGAGTTGTCTAGGCTGGCGCACGAACGAGGCGGTGCGATGATCCATCCCGACTACGAGAAGTATTTGCGGACGCTACCGGAATCGGTCGCGCACCCCTCGACGCTGTCGACGCCGCAGCGGCGCGCGGAGTACCGCGAACGCGCCTTGCGCCAGGGCGGACCGCGCGAGGAGATGGCCGAGGTCGTCGACGGTGTCCTGCACCTCGAGGGTCGTGACCTGCGTTACCGCTTGTTCGTCCCGCACGAGGAGCGCGGCGACGCCCTGGTGGTGTACTTCCACGGGGGTTCCTTCGTCTTTGGCGACCTCGACACCCACGACGCGCTGTGTCGACGACTGGCCAAGGACACCTCGATGCGGTTCCTCGCGGTCGAGTACCGCTTGGCCCCCGAGCACCCGTTCCCGGCCGCCGTCGACGACGCCGTCGACGCGCTGCGCTACGTGAGCGCGCACGTGGGGGACGTCGCGGGAGCGAACACCAAACTCATCGCGATGGGCGACTCGGCCGGGGCGTCACTGGTCGCCGTGGCCGCCGCCGCCACGCGCCACGACCTGGCCCTGGCCGGTCAGGTTCTGATCTACCCCACCCTCGGCCCCGAGGTGATGACCGATTCCTCACACCGTTACGCGACCGGGTACATCTTGGAGATCGAGCACCTGCGCTACGACTACCAGCAATACCTGGGCGCCTTCGCTGACCACACCGATCCGCGCGTGACGCCCCTCTTCGCCGCCGACCTCACGGGGGCGCCCAGCGCCATCGTCGTGGTGGCCGAGTGCGACCCGCTACGCGACGAGGCGATCGCCTACGCCGGACTGCTCGAGCACTTTGGCGTGCGCGTCGAGATCCTCGAAGCCGAGGGCATGCTGCACGGTTTCCTGCGGATGGGCCACGTGGTGCCCGACGCCCTCGACATCGTCGACGACGTGGCGACCCACTTGAGTCAGTACGTGGCTAACGCCTAGGTGGCGTCGTCGAGGGGCGCGTCGAGCCCGGTGATCACGGCTTCGACGAAATCGCGAAAGACCCGGTCGCGGTCCGACGCGAAGTTGATGCCCAGGATCTCGAGGGCGACGTAGCCGTGCACCGCCGCCCAGAGTTGTTGGGCCACGTCGACGTAGGAACGGCCGGGGAACACTCCGACGTCGGTGCAGCGTCGCACCTGTCCGGTGAGGATCTCGAAACCCTTGGCGGCCACGTACATCGTCTCGGCCGCGGGGACGTACCCCACGAACTGGTGGAGGAACATGACCGTGTAGTGGCTACGGTGCGCGAGAGCGAAGTCGCGGTAGGCCATCGAACCCGCGACCAGGGTGGTGCGCGCGTCGTCGACGGTGACGTCGGCCCACGTCGCGAGCAGCGCGAAACCGTCGACCATGATGGCGTCGAGCACGCCGTCCTTACCGCCGAAGTGGTTGTAGATGGACATGGGCGCCACGCCGGCGCGACGCGCCAACGCGCGCACCGTGAGGCCCTCGGGCCCCTCCTCGGTCATCAGGGCGAGCGCCGCGCGGAGCACGAGCGACGGGATCTCCTCGGACGCGGTGCGCAGTGGACGGGGTGGCATCATGGCCATAGTAGAACGTCGTTCTATAATTGAGGTACTACTGACTTCACTGGTCGGCGATGAAGGAGACTCAATTGACCCGGCGCCGGCGACGCAGCCCCTGGTTGATTCTCGCCGTCTTGTGCATCGCGGTCTTGATCGTGGTCATCGACAACACGATCGTCAATGTCGCGCTGCCGACCTTGTCGGCGAAACTGAACGCATCGGACTCGGGGTTGCAGTGGATCGTTGACAGCTATTCGTTACCCTTCGCGGGCCTCCTGTTGGCCGGTGGGGAGATCTCGGATCGCTGGGGGCGTCGTCGGGTGATGCAGGCCTCACTCCTCTCCTTCGCGCTGTTCTCCCTCGTGGCCGCGCAGAGTCACTCGTTGACCCAGTTGCTCACTGCGCGCGCCCTGATGGGCGTCTCGGCCGCCTTCATCTTCCCCGCGACGCTCTCCTTGATCACGGCCTCCTTCGACGACTTGGCGGCCCGGGCCAAGGCCTTTGGGATCTGGGGGGCGACCGCGGGGGTCGCCATCGCCGTGGGACCCATCGCTGGGGGGTACCTCATCGACCACTTCTGGTTCGGGTCCGTCTTCGTGGTGAACGTACCGGTGGCGTGCCTCACCATTGCGCTGGCCGCCTTCGTCGTGCCCGAGTCGCGCAGCCCGGTGATGCGCCGCGTCGACCTGGGCGGTCTCTTCCTCGGCAGCGTCAGCGTGACGACGCTGGTGCTGGGGATCATCGAGGGCCCCTCGTGGGGCTGGCTGAGTGCGCGGGTCCTCGGTCTCTTCGCGGTGTCCCTGGTGACGCTCCTGCTCTTCGCGCGCTACGAGCGACACCTCGTCGACCCGATGCTCGACGTGCGCCTGTTTCGCCGCGGCGCGTTCTCCGCGGCGGCGGGCGCCATCGCCACGAGCTTCTTTTGCCTGTTCGGCTTCGTCTTCCTCGTCACCCAGTACTTTCAGTTGGTGCACGACTACACGCCCCTGTCGGCGGGGGTGCACACCCTGCCCTTCGCCCTCGCCACCATCATCGCCACTCCCATCGGCGCCGTCGTGGCGCTGCGCATCGGGATCCGCTGGGTGGTGTCCTCGGGCCTGGTGATCATGGGCGCCGCCATGATGTGGATGACCCAATTCGGGGCCCACGCCGCGTACTGGGGACCGGTCGTGATCTCGATGATGGTACTGGCGGTGGGTTTCTCCTTCATCTCGTCGCCGTCGACCTCGGCGCTGATGGGCTCCTTGACCGCGGCGCAGATCGGCGCGGGCGCCGCGGTCAACGAGACGACCCGAGAGCTCGGTGGCACGCTGGGCGTCGCGGTGGTGGGCTCGGTCTTCTCCTCGCTCTTCGCGCGACGCGTCGCCGAGGTGCTGGGCCCCCTGGGACTGGGTCACCACGGCATCGAGGTGGCGCAGCGTTCGATGCAGGCGGCCCTGCGCGTGGTGGCCATGGCCGGCCCGGCGGCGCGCAGCGCCGCGACCTACGAGGGGCTCGACCAGGCGTTCATGGACGGGTTCCACCGC
>JAJZFO010000152.1 GCA_021805305.1 Actinomycetes bacterium
GAGTTCGCCACGGTCGCCTCACTGATGGCCCGCGCGCTGCGCGCGCGCGAGGACGAGGCGGCCATCGAGCGGGTGCGCTCCGAGGTCGCCGAGCTGTGCTCGCGATTCGACCCCTACGCCGCGTTCAGAAAGTAGCCCATGGACTCCCTGGGCACCTACGGGATCATCGCCCTGGTAGGTGCCCTGGTCACCTTGATGGCCAACCCGTGGGCGCGCAGGATCGCCCTCGCGGTCAACTACAGCGCCCAACCCGACGAACGCAAGGTGCACCAGATCGTCACCCCCTACGGTGGGGGAGGCGCGATGTTCGTGGGCTTCTGTGTCGCCCTGGTGGTGGCGTTCATCCTGCCCGCCACCCGAGCGGTCATCGAGTCCTCGCACGAGATGCTCGGGGTGCTGCTCGCCACCGGCGTGATGTTCGTCGTCGGCGTGGTGGACGATTTTCGCGAGATGAGTGCACCGGCCAAGGTGGCCGGACAGGTCCTGGCCGCCACCATCCTCTACTTCAGCGGCTGCACGATGTACCAGCTCAAACTGCCCTTCGCGGGCTTCATCGTCCTGGGACCATCGATCCTGCCAGTGATCACGGCGGTCTGGGTGTTCGCGCTCTCCAACGCGGTCAACCTGATCGACGGACTCGACGGCCTGGCCGGGGGCATCGTCGCCATCGCCTCGGGCACGTTGTGCCTCTACGGGCTCCGTCTCGAGCAGTTGGGGCTCCTGCCCTCGACCAACGTCGGCCCCCTGATCGCCGCGCTGACCTTCGGGATCTGCGTGGGCTTCCTGCGCGACAACTTCCACCCCGCGAAGCTCTTCATGGGCGACGCCGGGGCGCTCATGCTGGGACTCTTGATGTCGGCCTCGACCATGGTGATCGGTGGGCGCACGCCGCCGGCGAGCGGCGTGACGTTCTTCTTCTTCGCCCCGCTCCTGATCCCGGTCTTCATCCTCGGGGTGCCCTTGACCGACGCGGTCTGGGCCTTCGTGCGGCGCACGGTGTCGGGGCAGGGCTTTCACACCCCCGACAAGAACCACATCCACCACCGCCTGATGCGCCTGGGTCACGGGCACCGTCGCACCGTGATCATCCTGTGGCTCTGGACGGCGCTGTTGTGCGGCTTCGTGCTCTTCCCGCTGTTCTACCCGCGCACCAACGTGTTCTTGCCGCTCGCGGTCGCCGTGTTGTTGATCGCGCTCTTCACGTGGTCGAGCCCGCTCCTGACGCGCCGGCGTCGCCTGGAACACCGCGACTACGAACGCGACGAGGCCCACCGATGAAGGACCCCGAACCCGGACCCTCACCCCAGGGGGAGCCTGAATCACCCGATAGATCAGGACTTCCGGGTCTCGCCGCCTTCGCGGTGATGGGGACGACGATCGCCACGTGCGTCGCGGTGGGCGTGGGACTGGGCATCTGGGTCGACAAGACGTGGCATACCGCTCCCGCGGGGTTGCTAATCGGGATAGTGTTGGGGACGGTCGCCGCCGTGGTGAGCGTGGTTCAGCAAGTCCGGCGTTACCTTTAGAACCCCATCACCGTGCTCGAAAACCTCTCCCCGTCAACACTGCCGCGCCTCCTGCGTCGTACCGTGCTATCGGCCATCGTGGCGGGAGCCATCGGATTCGTCATCGGTGTCATGATCGCCCCCCTGGCGGGACTCGGCGTGGTCATCGGCGTGGGTCTGGCGATCCTCAACCTCCGTTTCCTCGACCACCAGGTCGCGCGCGTCGAAATCAAGGGTGAGCAGAGCACCAAGGCGGTGCGCCGTCAACTCGGCGGCAACACCATGGGGCGACTCGCGATCATGACGGTCGTGGCCATCGGCGCGCTGATTCTGGACAAGGCGCTAGGAATAGGTATTGTTGCAGGGCTCGTGATTTATCAGATCGTTTTCGTCATCAACGTCGTGAGTGTGGTGGCGAAGCAGGGGGACATGAAGTGAAGACGCTGTACGCGGCGAAGACCATCGAAGTCGGGGTGCACCCCACGGCCCACCTCTTTGGAATGACCTTCGACACCGACATCATCATGTCGACCCTGCTGGCGTTCGCGATCTTCATGTTCCTGGTGTTTCGCATGACCTCCAAGGTCACCGACGGCGTCCCCTCGAAGATCCAGATCTTCTGGGAGATGATCGTGGGCATGGTGAGCGACCTCGCCGAATCGGCGATGGGCGAGCGCGGCAAGCGCTTCGTGCCGCTGGGCGTCACGCTGTTCCTCTTCATCTTGATCTGCAACTGGATCGGCTTCTTGCCCACGTCGATGCACCCCGGCCAGTCCGGCGAGATCTTCCCGGCGCCCACCGGTGACGTGAACCTGCCCCTGGCCATGGCCCTGCTGGTCATCGTCTGGGTCCACGTCGAGTCGGTCCGCGCTCGCGGCCTGGGGGGCTACTTCAAGCACTTCGCCCAGCCCTACACCGCGCTCGCGCCGATCAACGTGATCGAGGAGATCACCAAGCCCATCACCCTGACCTTCCGTCTCTTCGGCAACCTCTTCTCGGGTGGTCTGATGATCGCGGTGATGACCACGTTGTTGCCGATCTACGCCGTGCCCTTCGGCGAGATCGTCTGGAAGCCCTTCGACGCACTGATCGGTGTCATCCAGGCCTACATCTTCATGCTTCTCGCCGTCTTGTACTTCGGCATGGCCACCAGCCACGACGAATCGCACGACGAGCCTCACGTCGAATCCCTCGACGTGCTACAGGCCTCTCACTAACCCAACCCAGGAGGAAAGACAGAAATGGCAACAAATCCAAACGACATTGCGGCTGCAGTACGCAACGCCGGTGCCCTCATCGGTGGCGGACTCGCCCTCGGTGGAGGTGCCATCGGTGCAGCGATCGGTGACGGCCTGGCGGGAAGCCAGACCATCGCGGCCATCGCTCGTCAGCCCGAGATCGAGAACAAGGCGCGTCAGTACTTCTTCTTGACCGTTGGTCTGGTGGAGGCGATGTACTTCATCAACCTGCTGTTCATGGTCGTCTTCGTCTACGTCTTCAAGGCCAACTAGTTCCTCCGCGGCGGGTCCGAGTGGCCACGCCGTCGAGGCCGTTCAGTAAAGAAGGTCAACCGACATGAGTACAGGCTCCATCTTCCTCCTCCCCAACGGGACGTGGTTCGTCGAGCTCGCCGTCGTCGTCATCATCCTGTGGGTCGTCACCAAGTACGCCCTGCCGATGCTGAACGCCGCGATCGAGGCGCGCCAGGACAAGATCCGCACCGCCCTCGCCGCGGCCGACGAGGCCCGCGCGGCCGCGGACGCCGCCGGGGACGAGCGCGCGCGGGTGCTGACCGAGGCGCGTGAGCAGGCTCGTGAGATCGTGACCAACGCCCAGGCCCTGTCCGACCAGGTCAAGGCGGAGTCGGGCGCGCGCGGTCAGGCCGAATACGACCGCATCGTGGCCCAGGCCAACGCCGAAGTCGCCGCCGCGCGTCAGCGCGCGATCGACGAGGCGTCGGCGCGCATCGGTGAGATCGTCTTCGAACTCGTCGCCAAGGTCGTCGGACGAGAGGTGGACCAGAGCGCCCACCAGGACCTGGTGCGCGAGGCCGTGGCCGCCCTCAACGCCGAGGCCCAGAAGGAATCGAACCGCTAATCATGCTGCCCAAGCTCGAAGGATACGCCGCCGCCCTCCTGGGCGCCCTCGACGAGGCGACGCTGACGACCGTGGTCGCCCAGCTCGCGTCGTTGGAGCGAGCGGTCCTGGCCCAACCCGATCTGCACGCGATGCTGAGCGACACGTCGCTCACCGGCGTGGTGCGCGGACAGGTCCTTCGTGAGGTCGTGCGCTCGAAGGTCCACGACGTGACGATGCGCGTGGTGGTCTACGCCGCCACGGTCGCTCCGGCCCAGGAGGTCGCCTCGGCCATCGGCGAGTTGGCGCAGGTGGCGATGGTGCTCGAGGAGACCGGCGCCTTCACCCAACGCAGTCTGGGACTGTTGGCCGCGCGACGTCGCGTCGCGGGGTACGTCGACGCGCTCCTCGAGGACACCGCCACCGAGGAGTTCGCGCGGGTCGAGGAGGAACTGTTTCGCTGGGCCCGCACGATCGAGGAGAACGTGGCGCTGCGCCGGGTCCTGCTCGACCGCGACGCGCCCTTGGGCTCGCGCCTGGGCCTGCTCGACCAGTTGCTCGCGAGCAAGGTGGCGCCGCTGACCTTGAGCATCGCGCGCTACGTCATCGCGGGGGGCCGTCCGCGCGACGTGGTGGGAACCCTGGACTACATCGTGGACTACGTGGCCCTCGCGCGCAACTGGCGCGTCGCGCGCGTCTACACCGCGCGTACCCTCGACGCCGACGCGCAAGCCGACCTGGTGCGTTCACTCGCCGCCCTCACGGGCACCGACGTGGAACTGCAGATCGCCGAGGAGCCCGACCTCCTCGGCGGTGTGCTGGTCGAGGTGGGCGACGTGCGCCTGGACGCCTCGACCCGGGGACGCCTCGCCGCCCTGCACGACTCAGTGTCGGCGGGACACTTCTACGAATCAGCTTTGAATCGAAACGACTAGAAAAAGGAAACTGTGATGACTGAGCTCACCATTAGTGCCAACGAGATCACTGACGCCCTGCGCAAGCACGTCACCGAGTACAACCCGACCGTGGGTGCCGAGCAGGTCGGCCGCGTGGTCGAGGTCGGTGACGGCATCGCGCGGGTGTCGGGGTTGCCCTCGGCCAAGGTGAACGAGCTGCTCGAGTTCGAAGACGGCACCGTGGGACTGGCGATGAACCTCGACGAGGAGACCATCGGTGCGGTGGTGCTCGGATCGGTCGACGGTATCGAGGAGGAGCAGGTCGTGCGCGCGACGGGACGGATCCTGTCGATGCCGGTGGGCGACGCGCTCATCGGCCGCGTGGTGAACGCGCTGGGTGAGCCGATCGACGGCAAGGGGCCCCTAGTGAACCCGGGACAGCGCCGCATGGAGGTCCAGGCCCCCGGCATCATCGGACGCCAACCCGTCGGCCAGCCGCTGCAGACCGGCATCAAGGCCATCGACGCGATGACGCCGATCGGGCGCGGCCAGCGTGAACTGATCATCGGCGACCGCAAGACCGGCAAGACCACGGTCGCCATCGACACGATCTTGAATCAGAAGGGTCAGGGCGTCAAGTGCATCTACGTCGCCGTGGGCCAGAAGAACTCCTCGGTGGCCCAGACGGTCAAGACCCTCGAGGACCGCGGCGCCATGGACTACACCGTGGTCGTGGTGGCCTCGGCCGGCGACCCCGCCCCCTTCAAGTTCCTCGCCCCTTACGCGGGGTGCGCGATCGGCCAGGAATGGATGGACAACGGTGAGCACGCGCTCGTCGTCTACGACGACCTCTCCAAGCAGGCCGAGGCCTATCGCCAGATCTCGCTGCTGCTGCGTCGCCCGCCGGGCCGCGAGGCCTACCCCGGCGACGTCTTCTACCTGCACAGCCGCCTGCTGGAGCGCGCGGCCAAGTTGAGCGACGACCTCGGCGGCGGCTCGCTGACCGCCTTGCCCATCATCGAGACCAAGGCCGGCGACATCTCGGCCTACATCCCCACCAACGTCATCTCCATCACCGACGGCCAGGTGTTCCTCGAGTCGGACCTGTTCTACTCGGGCGTGCGCCCGGCGATCAACGTCGGTAACTCGGTGTCGCGCGTGGGCGGCGCCGCCCAGATCAAGGCGATGCGCTCGGTCGCGGGAACGCTCAAGCTCGACCTCGCGCAGTTTCGCGACCTCGAGTCCTTCGCCACCTTCGGTTCGGAACTCGACAAGTCCTCCCAGGCCCAGCTCGACCGGGGTTACCGCCTCACCGAGCTGCTCAAGCAGGGCCTGAACGCCCCGGTGCCGGTGGAGGAGCAGTGCGTGGTCATCTACGCCGGTACGCGAGGTTGGCTCGACACGGTGCCGGTGGAGGACGTGCGTCGATTCGAGCAGGAGCTCGTCACGACGTTCCGCGCCACGCACGCCGATCTGCTCGAGCACATCCGCGCCACGGGCACGTTGCCCGACGCGGCGGCCCTGGACGCGGCCCTGACGTCGTTCCTCAGCGGCTTCGCCGTCACCAAGTAAGCAACCGGAACGATCGAGCGAGAGAGGAGGAGCGATGGCCGGTGGACAAGAACGGATTCTGCGTCGACGTATTAAGTCGGTGCAAGCCACCCGAAAGATCACCAAGGCGATGGAACTCATCGCGGCGTCGCAGATCGCCCGCTCCCAGGCGCGCATCGTCGCCAATCGACCCTACCGTCGCGGGATGCAGCGCATCATCGCCGAAGCGGCGGCCGCGGACCCGCGCGCGGCGCGCAAGATGCTCGCCACGCCCGACCAGGTCGACACCGCCATCGTCGTGGTGGTCGTCGGGGACCGCGGACTCTCGGGACCCTACAACTCCTCGGCGTTGCGCGCCGGTGACCGTCTGGTGCACATGCTCCAGCACCAGGGCACGCGGGTGCGCCTGGTCACCGTGGGCAAGAAGGCCCCGGCCTTCTTCCGGTTCCGCGGCATCGAGGTGGAGCAGAGCTTCACCGGCTTCGCTGATCGACCGACCTTCGCCGACGCTCGCGCGGTGGCCAGTGCGATCGCGGCGCCCTTCGTCACGGGCGAGGCCCAACAGGTGCTGCTGGTCTCCACCCGTTTCCACTCCGCCGGCAGTCAGAGCGTCGAGGTCGAGCAATTGCTGCCCCTCTCGATGCCCGCCGACCTCGAGGTCAAGCCCAGCACCGGACTCAAGGGCTACACCGAGTTCGAACCCGAGGTGGAGCAGTTGTTGACCGAGCTCGCGCCGCGCGCGCTCGAGAGTGAGATCTTCTCGGCGCTCCTCGAAGGCGCCGCGTCGTTTCACACGTCCCAGCAGCGAGCGATGGCGGCCGCCACTGACAACGCCGATGAACTCGGGCAGACCTTGTCGCGAATTATGAACCGAGCCCGTCAGGACTCGATCACCACCGAAATCATGGAAATCGTGGGCGGCGCGGAAGCGCTCCGCTCGGGAAAGTGAGAAACAAATGACCATGGCCCCTGAAAAGACCACTCTCGAGACGGGTCGCGTCGTCGCGATCGCCGGACCGGTGGTGGACGTCGAGTTCCCGCCGCACTCGCTGCCCGAGATCAACCACGCCGTTGAGATGGACATCG
>JAJZFO010000361.1 GCA_021805305.1 Actinomycetes bacterium
GTCACCCACTGCGCCACGTCGGGTGACGATTGCATCACCCACCCACTGGCCAGCTCCGCCAACTGAAAGCCGCGACGCTGTTCCAGGAATTCTTCGCGAAGGCGACGTAGCGCCGAGGTCACCTCGGCGGTGTCGACCTCGGCGACGTCGGCCAACTCCTCGGCCGAGATCGGCTCCAGGGCGACCGTCAGCATCGCCTCCAGGCGCTGTTCGAGTGACGCGTCATCCCTCATAGGCGTCGATCCTTCCCATATCCAGCCGTGAATTCACGTCAATCCAGGCGATCTCCAGGTCACCGAAGGTGGCCCCCTGGCCCAAGTCGATGTGCCCGAGTTTGCACAGTTCGAGGATGGCGAGGAAGTGCACGATGATCTCGATGCGCGTCTCGAGGCCCGCGGTCAACTGGCGAAAGGACATCGGGCCCAGCCCGGGTAGGCGTTGGGCGAGGACGACCACCGTCTCCGCGACGGTCACCGCGTCCACCGTCACGTGGTGCAGGCGCACGACCGGCACCGGTTTCTCTTCGATACCGCGTAGGTAGGCCGCCGCGAGTTGTGCGGTGGTGACCCCCGCCAGAAGGTCGGGGGGGCGCACCACGAAGCCCTCATCGATGCCGCGCAGGCGAGCGAACGACTTAGCCGCCCGCTCGAAGAGTCCGACGAAGGTGTCGGACAGACTCGCGTACGTGCGCAGCTCCAACAGGCGCGCGAGGAGCACGTCGCGTTCCTCCCAGCCAATGAATTCCTCATCGGGCTCGGTGCTGTCCCGACCGGGCAGGAGTCGCTGACTCTTGAGTTCCAAGAGGATGGAGGCGATCAGGAGGAATTCGGAGAGCTCTTCGACGTCCCGCGAGGTCGCGCCGTCGCG
The DNA here is from genome assembly GCA_021805305.1 of Actinomycetes bacterium. Next base: position 868 of record JAJZFO010000361.1, read on the forward strand.
CAGGGTCGCGACGAAGTCGTCCACGACGGGGGCGAGGGGCACCTCGAGGATGTCGACGTCGTGACTGCTGATGAGTTGCAGTAGCACTTCGATGGGTCCGCTGAAGGACGGCGTCGTCACGACGTAGGTCACAGGGTCACTCTAGTAAATCCGCGCCACCGCGCCTCCTCTACGATTGGTCCATGCGCATCCTCTCGGGAATCCAGCCTTCGGGCTCCATGCACATCGGCAATTACGTGGGCGCGGTCCGTCAGTGGGTGGCGGCGCAGAACGTCGACGCCTTCTACTGCATCGTCGATCTACACGCCCTCACCCTGCAGATCGAGCCCGCGCGTCTACGCCAGCAGACGCTGGACTACTTGGCCACCCTGGTGGCGGCGGGCCTGGACCCCGACGTCTGCACCGTATTCGTGCAGAGCCAGGTGCCCTACCACGCGCAAATGAACTGGCTGCTGGAGTGCGTGGCCAGCTACGGCGAACTCTCGCGCATGACGCAGTTCAAGGAGAAGGCGTCGCGCCAGGAGGGCTACCGGGTCAGTCTGCTCACGTACCCGGTGCTCATGGCGGGCGACATCCTGCTCTACTCCGCGACCGAGGTGCCCGTCGGCGACGACCAACGCCAGCACTTGGAACTGACGCGCGAGATTGCCGAACGCTTCAACAACCGCTACGGCGAGGTCTTCACGGTGCCCGTCGGCGTGCAGCCGACGGCGTCGGCGCGGGTCATGGACCTCCAAGAGCCGACGCGCAAGATGTCCAAATCCCTGGCCAGTCCGCTCGGTCTCATCTACGTGCACGACGAACCTCGCGACATCGAGCGCAAGGTGATGCGGGCGGTCACCGACACCGACAACGAGGTGCGCTGGGACGAGGAGAAGAAGCCCGGACTCTCGAACCTCCTCGAGCTCTACGCGAGCTTCTCCGCTGAGACGCCCGACGCGGTCGCGTCGCGCTACGACCGTTACGGCGACCTGAAGAAGGACCTGGCCGAGCTCGTCATCTCCTCGATGGAACCGATCCAGCGGCGTTACCGCGCGCTGCGTCCCGACGAGGGTGCGCTGCGCGTCCTGGCCGCGCGAGGGGCCGAGAAGGCGGCGGCGGTGGCGGGCCCGCTGTACCGGCGCGCCGCCGAGGCGATGGGTCTCTAGCGCTGCACGAGGTCGATCCAGTGCTGCTCGAGGCTGGAGAGCCAGGTGGCACCGACGTGCAGGGTCAGGGCGTTGAGGATCAGGGCGCCCATGAGGAACGGCAGTGCGCGCGCGCGCAGTTGGTAGTAGCGCGGCAGGTGGCGCGCCGGCACGAGTCGTTCGATGACGGCGGACCCGTCCAGGGGCGGAATCGGCAGGAGATTGAAGACCGCGAGGATGAGGTTGACGACGCCGAAGAAGACCATGAACGTGAAGAAGGACGTGCTCGAGTTGATGATCGCCGCGCTGGCGTGGTGCAGCTCGTAGTGCACGTAGACGAAGGCGATGGCGGACAGGATGATGTTGGTCAGTGGTCCGGCGAGTGACACGTAGAGCGACTGGGAGCGGGGTTTGCGAAGACGCGCGACGTTAACGGGAACGGGCTTGGCCCACCCGAAGGCGGGCAAGCCCGTGGCGATGAGCAGGAACGGCAGCAGGATGGTCCCGAAGGGGTCGATGTGGCGCAGCGGGTTGAGCGTCAGCCGGTGGGCGTTCTTGGCGGTCGGGTCACCGCAGAGGTTGGCCACGAAACCGTGGCTGATCTCGTGCAGGATGATCGAGGGCACGATGGCTAGGAGGTAGTAGAAGGTGATCACGGGTGCGCGGCCTCGTCAGTCGTGGGCTCGGGGGTGGGCGTCGGCATAGATGCGTTGCAATGAGGTTATCGACACCGCGGTGTACAGCTGCGTGGTGGCGATGGAAGCGTGCCCGAGGAGCTCCTGCACGACGCGGATGTCCGCGCCGTGGGCCAGCATGTGGGTGGCGCAACTGTGTCGAAAGACGTGGGCGCTGACAGTCGATCGGTCGACGCCGGCGCGCAGCGCCCGCGAGGCGATGATCAAGTCGACGCCCTGGCGCGATAGGGGCCCGCCGCGGGTGTTGACGAAGAGGAAGGCGTGGGCGCGGGGCTTGGGGAACTCCGGGCGCCCGCCCGCCGACAGGTAGGAACGCAGCGCCTCGCGCAGGGAGCGACCCATGGGCACGAGACGCTGTTTGGAGCCCTTGCCCGTCACGCGCAGCAGTTCCTCGTCGAAGTCGAGGTCGTGCAGTTCGAGGCCGACGACCTCGGAGACGCGAGCGCCGGTCCCGTAGAGCAGTTCGAGGAGCGCGCGGTCGCGCCGGTCCACCGGGGTGTGTGTCGTCAGCGTGTCCAGGAGGTGCGCCATGACGTCCTCGGGCAATGGCTTGGGCAGGGTGCGTCCACGACGCGCCGGCGTCACGTGGGCGATGGGGTCGACGGTGAGCACCCCCTCCTGGCGTAGGAACCCCCACCAGCCGCGCAGCGAGGAGAGCGAGCGGGCGACGGAACTCGCCGCGCGGGTGTCGCGCAACTCGTTGAGGTAGGACTCGACGTCCGCGCCGGTCACCTCGCGCAGATCGCGTTCCCCCCACCACGAGAGAAAGGAGTGCAGATCGCGGCGATACGCCTCAATGGTGGCGCGACTCCGCCCCCTCTCCACGGTGAGCCACCGCAGGTACTCACCGACCAGTGTGTCAGGATCTGACATTTACTCCGAGGAAATGTCGCAGTCCGATGGTCAAGGTCGCGTCGGTGACGTCGCCACCCTCGAGCAGGTCGCGGACCCGATCGCGGTCGAGCCAGTGCACTTCGGCGGCCCTCTCCTCGGGTCCGTCGGGTGCGCGACCCACCGTGGTGAGCCCGCGCGCCTCGTAGATGTGCATCACCTGGTCCGTCCAACCCGGCGACACGTACACCGTGGCGATGGGCCGCCACGACGACGCGGTGACACCCATCTCCTCGAGCAGCTCACGCTGGGCGCTGAAGAGGGGGTCGTGGTCGTCCGCGTCGATGGTGCCCGCCGGGATCTCCCAGAGAACCTGGTCTACCGTGCTGCGGTACTGGCGCACCAGCCCCACCTGGTCGTGGTCGTTGATCGCCACCATGGCGACGGCGCCCGGGTGCACGGCGACGTCGCGGTCGTAGGTAGCACCCTGGTGCGCCACCGTGCGACGCTCCACCGTGAAGACGTGCGAGCGCAGGAGGGTCTCGCGCCGCGCGATCGAGAAGTCCGCGCTCACAGCGTGACGTCAACCGAGTTGGGGTCGAGAATATGCGGCTCGCGACCCTCGGCGCGCACACCGGCGGCGTTGATGAGTCCGCGGAACAGTGGGTGGGGACGGTCCGGGCGCGACTTGAACTCCGGGTGCGCTTGGGTGCCCACGAAGAAGGGATGACCGGGCATCTCCACGAATTCCACCAGGCGTCCGTCGGGGGACGTGCCCGAGCACCTCATGCCCCCGGACTCGAAGCGCTCGACGAAGCGTGAATTGAATTCGTAACGGTGTCGGTGGCGCTCGGAGACGACGGTCGCGGCGTAGAGTTCGGCGACCTGGGAGCCCTCGGCCAACATGGCCGGACACGCGCCCAGTCGCATCGTGCCCCCGAGGTCGGTGACGTCCATCTGCTCTTGCATCAGGGCGATCACCGGCGCTGAGGTCGTCAAGGAGAACTCCGTCGAGTGGGCGTCCGCCAGGTCGAGGACGTGGCGCGCAAACTCGATGACCATCACCTGCATACCCAGGCAGATGCCCAACAGGGGAATCTGCTGTTCGCGGGCGATACGCGCGGTCGCGATCATGCCCTCGATGCCCCGTTCGCCGAAGCCACCGGGCACGATGATGCCGTCGAGCTGACGCAGACGCAGGGCGTCGATCTCGGAGGGGACTCGTTCGGCCTCGAGCCACTCGATCTGCGTGGCGGCCCCCACGGCGAACCCCGCGTGCCGAACGGATTCGGCGACCGACAGGTAGGCGTCGGGCATGGTGACGTACTTGCCCACGATGCCGATCCGCAACGACCTCGAGGTGTGGTGCACGCGACGGACCACGTCCTCCCAGGCCGAGAGGTCAATGGGGTGTTCGTCCACACTGACGTTCATGATGTCGCACACGATGCGGTCGAGTCCCTCGTGGTGCATATTGAGCGGGATGTCGTAGATGCTCGGGGCGTCGACCGCCGAGATGACCGCATTATTGGGCACGTCGCACAATAGGGAGATCTTGCGCTTGAGGCCATCGGAGATGGGTTGGTCGCTGCGACACACGATGACGTCGGGCTGGATGCCGTGCGAGCGGAGTTCGGTCACGGAGTGTTGGGTGGGCTTGGTCTTCTGTTCGCCCGAGGGGGCGAGGTAGGGCACCAGCGTCAGGTGGATGTAGCAGACGTTCCCACGACCGGCGTCGCGGCGGAACTGACGGATGGCCTCGAGGAACGGGATGATCTCCATGTCACCGACGGTGCCGCCGATCTCGACGATGGCGACGTCGGCGCCGAGCGTACCGAGGCGGCGTAACCGGTCCTTGATCTCGTCGGTGATGTGGGGTATCACTTGGACCGTCTTGCCCAAGTAGTCCCCCCGCCGTTCCTTGGCGATCACCTTGGAGTAAATCGACCCGGTGGTCGTATTGGACATTCGCGAAAGGGATTCGTCGATGAAGCGCTCGTAGTGCCCGAGGTCCAGGTCCGTCTCGCCACCGTCGTCGGTGACGAAGACCTCGCCGTGTTCGCCGGGATTCATCGTGCCCGGATCCACGTTGAGGTAGGGGTCCAGTTTGCACATCGTGACTTTGAGACCACGCGACTTGAGCAGGCGCCCCAGGGACGAGGCCGTCAGGCCCTTGCCGAGGGAGCTGGAGACTCCTCCGGTGACGAAAATGTACTTCGTCATTCGGTATCGAGTTTCTTCACGGAACTACATACTAGTCCCGGGTCGTTGCAGACGATGAACTAGCCGACCGATTCCAACAATCTGCGCGCCAGGGCGTGAGCCTCGTCACTCAGGGCGTCGCCGGCCAGCATGCGCGCGATCTCGCGTACCCGCTCCTCGCCCGTGACCCGACGCACGGTGGTGGACGTCGCGTCGCTCGAGACCGACTTCTCGATGACGAAATGGTGCGCGGCCTGGGCGGCGACCGAGGCCAGGTGCGTCACGGCGATCACCTGCTGGGACGTCGCCACTTCACGTAGGCACTCGCCGATTTGCTGGGCTACCTGTCCCCCGACCCCCGCGTCGACCTCGTCGAACACCGCGACCACGTCGCCGTGGGCCGTTTCGAGGGAGAGGGCCAGTAACACTCGGCTCAACTCCCCCCCGCTGGCGAGCGACTGTAGCGCGCCCTCGGGCTGGCCGGGGTTGGGGGCGAAGAGGAGTTGGACGTCCGAGCCGTCCTCCCCGTCAACCACGAAGCGCAGCGTCGCGTGCGAGAGCGCGACGCGTGGCAGTTGCGCGCGGATCCGCTGGGTCAGGTAGTCGCCCGCCGCCACGCGCTGGGCGCGCGCGCGCGCGGCGAGGGCGCGTGCGCGCGTGCCTAGGTCGGCCAGGTGGGCTTCGATCTCAGCCAGCCGTTCCTCGGCCTCCGCCAGTACCTCGAGTCGCGCGGCGAATTCGTCGCGTCGCAGGACGGCCTCCTCGAGCGACCCCCCGTACTTGCGGACCAGGAGCTGCAGACGCGTGACGCGGGCCTCGAGTCGTGCGAGGTGCTCGGGGTCGACGTGGTCGGGTTGGGCGCGCACGCTGAGTTCGTGCACGAGGGCGCGGCCCGTGTCGAGGACATTCGACATCTCCTCGCGCAGGTCGTCGACGCCGACGCCGCGCGGAAGCCGCGCGATCACGTGGGCCCAGCGCGACAGAATCACCTGATCGTCGTCACCGTCCAACTCGTCAATCACCGCGAGCAGCACACTCTGGGCCTCCCGCAGGGCGCTGAGTCGCGTCAGCTCTTCGAGCGTGTCGTCGAGTTCGTGGACGTCGTGCAGCTGCGCGTCGCGCAACTCCGCGAGTTGGAATCCCACGAAGTCGCGCTCGCGCTCGCGACTCGCGGCGTCACCGCCCAGGGTCTCACGTTCGCCCAGCAGGGCGCCCATCTCGCGCCGGACGTCGAGCAACTCGTCGACGCGCACCCCCCCGGCGGCGTCAACGAGTCGCAGCACCTCCGCGCGCGAGCGCAGGGCCAGGGAGTCGTGTTGTCCGTGGATGACGATCACCTCGGCGGCGCGTTGGCGCAGCACGTCGGCACTGGAGGGCTCG
>JAJZFO010000249.1 GCA_021805305.1 Actinomycetes bacterium
GATGGTGCAGCGCCAGCGCTTGGCCGTGACGTGCAGGGCCACGGGTTGGGCCACGGCGGCGCCGAAGATCGGATCGAGGATCCGCGCGCCGGCGGCCGCGTGATGGTCGGTGAGGAGATGGTCGCGCGCGCTCTCGCCGGTGACGAACCAGCCCACGTCGTGAAAGAGCGCCGCGACGATGAGTTCATCGGTCGCCCCGTCGGCGACGGCGAGGTCCGCGCACTGCAGTGCGTGTTCGACGATGCTGACGTCGTCACCGACGTTGCGCTGACCGTGTTCCTCGTAGAGTGCGAAGAGCTCGTCGAGCGAGGTCGGCGTGGGGTGTCGAAGGTCACCGGGTGCTCGAGGGGGGAGGGGTGAGGTCATGAGCCCACCATAGGAACCCGGGGTTACCCCGCGGTGTCGCCCGGTCGACGAGGGCGCACGCGGCGTCGACACCTGCGCGTCACGGGCCAACCCCTGCGACACGCTCGCTACCAGACGCCGGGCAACAGCCGCCAGCGGACCTGGTGAACGTAGTGCTCGTAGTCGAGGTTCTGACCCAATACGCGTTCCTCGCCACGAATGCGACCGATGTTGCATCCGCACACGAAGAGAACGACCAACAGATTTTGCCACGAGACGCTCTGGAGGAGGTAACCACCCAAGAGCAAGAAGTACGACGAATAGAGAGGGTGACGCACGAGGGCGTAGGGTCCTCGTCGTTTGATTCCTCGATCAGCGGCGGCGAAGCCGAACGATCGACCCAAGGCCGCGAAGGACGCGAGGCAGTACACCAGACCGAGGAGCTGGACGTCGAGTCCCGCGATCACCCCCCAGTGCGGATGTGCGCCAGTGGGTCGAAAGAGAAGTCCACCACAAGTCCCGCCGAGGGCCAGGAGCCAGTCGACGGGGTGAGAGCTGAGTGTTCGGGCGCGTCGGCGAACGAGATAGGCGACCACCACCCAGAGTTGCTCGGCGAAGAACACCGCGCCGACGAGCGAATGCGTTCGATGGTAGTGCTGGTAGCCCGCCGAGGCGAAGAGAGCGGCGCCGCCCGCGCCGATCAGATTCGCCAGCGTCCTCGTCGCGTGGGTTGATCTCGTGCGACGCGGCCTTGGCGAAGTGGGCTCGGGCCTCGAACGCGCGAGAAGATGCGGCTTCACGGGCGTGGAGCGGAGAGGGGCGCGCTCGCGCGGGTGCGGCGATGATCAACCGTGGCGTCGACGCTGAGGCGTCCAGCGCCGAAGACCGCGATGACCGCGGCCAGGGTGAGCAGGGTCACGTTGAACTCATAGCCCGGGTGGTTCGAGAGGGAGTTGATGCCGTTGGCTCCCGTGACGGTGATGATGGCCATGACCTGGTCCCCGAGCAGCGCCAGTGCGCCGAGGCGGGCACCGAGACCTAGGCCGACGAGGCACCCGCCACCCAATTCGATGACCCCACCAAGTACGGCGAAGAACCCGCCAGGCCGTAGGTGTGCGACCGTGGCCATGAAGAGCGAGGTGCGGTGAATCCCGGGTCCGTTGAACCAGCCGAAGAGCTTGCCCCCGCCGTAGTAGATGAAGATCCACGCGAGGACGACACGCACGACCAGCAGCGCGACGTTCTCGCGCGCGCGGTGGTGAGGGGCCCCTCGCGGCAACCCCGGCACTCGCCACGGGAGTGAGGGGGGTGCCACTAGTGAGCCGATTCGCGCGAGTCGCAGCCTCGAAAAGGGCCAGCCAATTGGGCGATCATCACTCGCACGTGTCGTGCGCGGCCGGGCGCTTGTTCGACCAGGAGTGGTCGACCGGGCAGGCCCGTGTCGATGTCGACCGTGTCAGCGCTCGGGAAGACCGCCCGCCCGCTGATCTGGTCCCAGATGGTGAGGGCGAAGCCGAGGTTGACGTCTTGGCGCCCCTCGAGTCGGTGGTGGATCCGGTGGTAGTTGGGGCTGACGAAGAGACGGCCCAGCGGCCCGAAACTGAGATTGGTGTTCGAGTGCTCGAAGGCCACGACCGCCGCGTACGCCACCAGGAGGGTGGTGGGGATCGTCCCGTTAGAGAGAAGGATGATTCCCGGGATCAGCGTCACGAGGTAGGACACGTGTATCAATGGGTGGGTGCGAAACACCGTGAGGACGCTCATGTCCTCCTGGGAGTGGTGCAGTTCATGAAAGCGCCACAGCATCTCGATGCGATGGTTCGCCAAGTGGGCCAACCAGTTGCACCCGTCCATGGCGACGAAGATCAGCGTGATGACGATCCATCGGGGGGCGAACCCGTAGTGGGGTAGGACGATCCAGGGCAGTGAGCGGCGGGTCACCTCGGAGAACGACAGTGACAGGGCCACGACCAATGGGGCGACCACGGTCGCGTTCAAGACGGTGTACAACAGATCGTGGCGATACCCGCGAGCGAAGAAGGTGCGCCTTTGTGCGGGGCGCACGCGTTCCACCACCAGAAAGAGCGCGAGACAGGACAACGTCACGGGTCCCACGACCACGACTTTGAGGTTAGTGACGGCCGCGGTGAAATTACTGCCGCCCCATCGACTCGACCAGCCAATGGCGACCAGCGTCACCGCGATCACGACGATGGAGAGGGCGGGAACGTAGATCGTCGCGTTGAGGCCGCGTCGTGATTGCCGCGCGCCGCGGGTGGGCGCCGCGATCGTGGTGATCTCGGACGTTCGCTGACGGTCGACGCGGGCGGGCGTCGGCGTCTGAAGGTGATGAAGGTCAGAAGCCGATGCCACCGCCGCCACCCCCCGTCGTCGTCGTGGTGGTCGCAACGCCCGTGCCGGAAGGCTTGATGAGCACCACGACAGACCATTTGCCCCACGTATCGGTCACGTTACCCTTGACCTGACCCGGTGCGGTGTCTCCGACAAACCAGTAGAGGGCGCGGCCGGCGTAGGTCACTTGACGCCGCCCGCCCGCGCGCGCGACGGTGCCGAGCTTGGCCGCGCTGACGCCGGGGCCCGCGACGGCCCTGGTCGCCCCCTTGGGCAGAAGGACCTCGGGCCAATACTTGAGACAGGTGGTGCCACAGGGCGTCTTGCTGGGTTGCAGTGTGTACACCGTTCGCCCGCTGACGAGGATCGTGCCGAATTTCGTGGTCCGGAGTGCCGAGACGCCCAGGGGAGCCTTCGCGTGGCGCGCGGCGGCGCCCGAGACGCTGACGCTGCCCGCCAGGGCGAGAACCGCGCCCAACCCGAGCGATACGACCGCGAGGCGATGAGCGTGGCGACCTGGGTGGCGGACCTGGTTCGCGGGGTGTGGCATGGTGTTCATCTCCTCGTTCTCAATGGCCCGTGACGTGTGACCACACAGTCCTACGCGCGAGCGCCGTTGTGGGATCAGTGCGCCGCCAGTGGTGCCGGGGTGGTCAGGTTGGCGCTCGCCAGGACGACGTCGTTCGCGCCGGTCACTCGAGCCGACGCCACGGCGGCTTGCGCACCGTTGATCGGTGCCGCCCAGGCGCCGTAGCCGTTCTTCAGTGAGAAGGTGCCCACGGCGAGTGCGCGTCCAGTGGCCAACGTGACCTCGCACCACGCCGTGCCCGACCAGTGCCCCTGATCGAGGGTCATGTAAATCCACGGCGCCGGGCCCGGGCTCAGCCACACGTGACCTACCACGCGTCCGTGTGAGGTGAGCTCGGCGCTGCGGGGGGCGGCGTTGACGCCAATCGCAGTGGTGCTCGCGTGGCGCCACGGTGCGCGACCGATCGAGAAGCCGGCGATCAGGAGCGCGAGCGCGGCAGCGACGAGCATGGCGTCACGACGACGATGGCGCGTCGCGCGCCGCGGCGTCTCGGCACGCAACCTCTGCATCAATCGCACCTCGAATCCGACTGGTGGCTCGCTCGCCGGCGCCAGGTTGAGGAGTGCGTCGGCCGCGAGCGAGAGCGTCTCGAGTTCCGCGCGACACGCGGCACAGGTGGTGACGTGATCAAGGACTCGAGATCGGTCGCGACCCGCGAGGGTGCCCAGCGCGAATTCGCTCAAGTCGTCGCGGACCTGGCCGCAGTCGGGTTGGCGAGCGGACCGAGTCACGACAACTCCCGCGCGACGACCTCGCGCATCTTGGCCATCCCGAGTCGAATCCGGCTCTTGGCGGTGCCCACGGGTATCGATTCGATCGTGGCGATCTCCGCCGCCGTACGACCGTAGAGGGAGGCGAGGACCACGGCACGGCGCTGGGGGGCAGGAAGTTGCGCCAGCGCGACTGTCGTACGCGACGTCGACTCCGCGGCGTCGGCCGCGTCGTCGGGTGAGATGTCGAGACTCGTCAAGTTCGTGAACAACACGTCCATCGGAGCCGTGGGGATCGCCCGGCGCGTACGTAGGGCGTCGATGGCCAAATTGCGCGTGATCGTCAGCGCCCAGCTGGTCACGGAGCCACGGCGAACGTCGAAGACCGCGGCGTGGCGCAGGATCCGGATGAAGGCCTCTTGGGCGACGTCCTCGGCCGTCTGGGGATCGTTGACGATGCCGAGGGCCAAACCGAAGAGCCGGCGCTGGTAGCGACGAACGAAGATGAGTACTGCTCGCTCGTCGCCGACGGCGATGCCCGCCAACAGTGCTTCGTCCGCGACCTCGTCATCTGGACCCTCACCGTGGCTCATCAACAGATAGTACGGTGCACGACCACGGCGGGATCACTCGAGCCCCCGTCGCGTCAGGTGGCACCGTGGTCATCATCGCCCGGGCGCACGCGCGAGGGCTGGCGCGAGGGCGTCGCGTTCCCACATCTGGGCGGGTGCGGCGCACCGGGCTACTCGTGAACTGAGTGAATTCTGGCGGAGGGAGTGGGATTTGAACCCACGGTGGGCAAGCCCACGCCGGTTTTCAAGACCGGTACATTCGGCCGCTCTGTCATCCCTCCAGCGCGAATTCTAGTGGACGTGACTAGGAGCCCTTTTTGCGCGAGCGCGCGCGACCCGCCTGGTCCAGGATCACCTTGCGCAGTCGCACCGACTTCGGGGTCACCTCGACGGCCTCGTCGTCGGAGATGAACTCGAGCGCCTGCTCGAGCGAGAAGACCTTGGCGGGGGTGATGCGCTCAGTGTGGTCCGAACCCGACGCGCGCATGTTGGTGAGCTTCTTCTCCTTGGTCGGGTTGACGTTCATCTCGTCGGCCCGGGCGTTCTCGCCGACGATCATGCCCTCGTAGACCTCGACCCCGGGGCCGACGAACAACGTGCCGCGAGGCTCGAGGTCGATGAGCGCGTTGGCCGTGGTCGGCCCGCGACGGTCCGCCACCAACACGCCGCTCTGACGCAGGCGGATGTCCCCGAACCAGGGTTCGTACCCGTCGAAGTTGGTGTGCATCATGCCCGCCCCGCGGGTCTCGGTCATGAATTCGGTACGGATGCCCACGAGACCGCGCGCGGGGATGCGCCATTCGAGTCGCACCCAGCCGGTGCCGTGGTTGACGAGGTCGACCATGGTGCCCTTGCGCGTGGCCAACAACGTCGTGATGTTGCCCACGAACTCCTCGGGGGTGTCGATGGTGACGTGTTCGACCGGCTCGTGCACCTTGCCGTCGATCTCGCGGGTGACGACCTGGGGCTTGCCCACGGTCAACTCGAAGCCCTCGCGTCGCATCGTCTCGATCAGGACCGCGAGTTGGAGCTCACCGCGACCCTGCACCTCCCAGGCGTCGGGACGCTCGGTGGGCAGGACGCGCAGCGAGACGTTGCCGACCAACTCCTTGTCAAGGCGGTCCTTGACCTGGCGGGCCGTGAGGAGTTTTCCCTCGGTGCCCGCGACCGGTGAGGTGTTGATGCCGATGGTCATGGAGAGACTGGGCTCGTCCACGGTCAAGGGCGTCAGGGCGATGGGGTTGTCGGGGTCCGCGAGGGTCTCACCGATGGTGATCTCTTCGAATCCCGCCACCGCGACGATGTCGCCGGGACCGGCGCTCTCGGCGGGCACCCGATCGAGCGCTTCGGTGATGAAGAGTTCGGTGATCTTGGCGTATTCGACGGTGCCGTCGATGCGACACCACGCGACGCGCTGACCGCGCACGAGTTCGCCGTTGACCACGCGACACAGCGCCAGTCGTCCGAGGTACGGCGAGGCGTCGAGGTTGCAGACGAGGGCCTGCAGGCCGTGGCCCTCCTCGTACTCGGGGCAGGGGACGTAGTCGGCGATCGTCTGGAACAGGGGGGTCAGGTCGCCCGAGGTGTCGGTGATGTCGGTCGAGGCCCACCCCTGGCGCGCGGAGGCGTAGAGGATCGGGAAGGAGATCTGGTGCTCATCGGCGTCGAGGTCGAGGAAGAGGTTCTCGACCTCTTCGACCACGGCCTCGGTTCGCGCGTCGGGTCGGTCGACCTTGTTGATCACCAGGACCACCGGGAGACGCGCCTCGAGGGTCTTGCGCAACACGAAACGAGTCTGGGGCAGGGGCCCCTCGGCGGCGTCGACCAGTAGCACCACCGCGTCCACCATGGCCAGACCGCGCTCGACCTCGCCACCGAAGTCGGCGTGCCCGGGGGTGTCGATGATGTTGATCGTGAGGTCGTGCCACTTGACGGCGGTGTTCTTGGCCAGAATGGTGATACCCTTCTCGCGCTCCAGGTCGCCGGAGTCCATGACGCGGTCGGTCACCGCCTCGTGAGCGGTGAAGGAGCCGGTCTGGCGCAACATGGCGTCCACCAGAGTGGTCTTGCCATGGTCGACGTGGGCGATAATGGCGATATTTCGTAGGGAGGTGCGTAGAGTCATGACCTATCTACGCTACTAGTCCGCGCACGCCACCCGTTTCTCGGCCCGATTCACGCGGCGCGCGTGAGGGCGAAGCGCCGTTGGGTGACCGCCGCGCGGATGAAATCGCGCGCGCCGGCGCGCACGTTCTCCATCGTACCGTCCACGCCCAGGATGATCCCGGCGTCGGGCCACAGCCCGAGGTAGCGTCGCGGCGACCGGCCCTCGGGGTGCGCCAGGGTCTCGACCACCAAGTCACTTCGTAGGCCGGGACCAGCACTTTTACCAGGTTGACCTGACCTGATGCGCACGATCACGCGACCGTGGGGAGTCTCCACGACGACGTCGCGACGTCCGCGCAAGGTGGTGCGCGCCCCCGCCACGT
>JAJZFO010000121.1 GCA_021805305.1 Actinomycetes bacterium
CGGTACATGTAGTCTGAGTGTTCAGTCGACCACTCGCACCGTCACCAAGGAAAGGCTCAATTCCCATGGCAAGAGACCGATATGAGGCCGTCGCGCGCAGGAGTGATCACCGGCGACCGGCCACGAGATCCACCAGCGTCGCTCGTGTCGTTCGTGTCGTTCGTGTCGCACTCGCGAGTCTCGGGTTGATCACGGCGCCCGCGATGGTGTTGGTAGGAACCGCCGCGGCCTCCATGACGGCACACGCCACGCTTGCGACGGCGAGGGAGGCACTCCTGGTCCCTTCCGACTTCCCCGCGTCGTGGACGTCGACCAAGTCCACCAACGACAACTCTCCGATGCCGGGCGCCGCACAAATCGCTAGCTGTATCGGAGTGCCGCGTAGCGTCATCACCCGCAATCCACCTAACGTCAACAGTCCAGAGTTCGACGCGCCCAACCAACTGCTGGCCGTCGACGACACCGTCTCTATCTATCCCTCCGCTCACGCGGCGACCACCGACTTCACCTCGCTGGCCAATCCCAAGACCCCCGGGTGTCTGGCACGCGTGGTGAACGGTTCCGCGAGGGCCACCATCGAGAAATCCTTCGGAGCCGCCAGCCTGGTTGGTCCGATCAGAGTCACGAGGACGGCGTCGGCGTACTTCGCACCGGGGAGCGCGAACTTCACCATGACGATGGAACTCAAGGAGAAAGGGGTTCAACTCATGCTCACCGCCACCTTGGTCGACTACGTCAAGGGCAACGAGGAGCAGACACTGACCCTGATATCGGTCGAGTCCGGCTTCCCGGCGGCGTTAGCGATGCAGTTGACGCAGGACGCCAAGAGTCGACTGCAGTGATCAATTGACCCCTCGACGTGGTCCCTCGGCGTCGCAAGTACCTCTCGGCACCCATCGCGCCACGGGAGTACTGGACCACGCGACGATTCGGCCTTGACGCGACCTCGCGCGTCGTGGTTCACCCGGAGGTCGCGATACCCGCCAGGAGCTCCTTGGCGAGGGGACCCAGAGTCGTCCGCGCCCGCCAGACGGCGCGAATCGAGCGCGACAGGTGTAGTCCCCGGCACTCGATCGCGACGAGTCGCCGGTCGAGCAACTCGGCGCTCACGGCCAGTCGGCTCAACACCGCGGGGCCCAGACCAGCGGCGACGGCCGCCTTGATGGCCGTGGTGGAGGAGAACTCGACCGCGACCTGGGGAGCCAGGTGGTGCTCGGCTAGCGCCGCTTCGAGCACCTGACGCGTACCAGAGCCGTGCTCGCGACTCACCAGGGGTGTCTGGGCCAACATCTCGGCCGTGATCGGCGTGCGGCGCCGGGCCCAGGGATGCGCGGGGGACACGACCACGACGAGTTCGTCGCGGTAGACGGTGCGGCCCTGTAGCCCCGCGGGCAGCGAGGGACCCTCGACGAATCCCAAGTCGACCTCGTCGCGTCCGAAGAGCTCCGCGACCTCGTCGGAGTTCGCCATGCGCAGTGAGACCGCCGCGGGTAACGAGGCGTAGAGCGGGGCGAGCCACACCGGCAAGAGGTACTCCGCGACGGTCAAGCTCGCCGCCAGACGCAGTTGGGAGTTCTGGTCCAGGCGCAACGCCTGGGCCCCACTCGTCAGCGTCCTCATCGCGCTCAGGACCTGATCGGCCCACCCGACGATGGCCAGGCCGTCGGCGGTCAAGCGCGCACCGGTCGTCTCGCGCTCGACGAGGCGCAGTCCAAGGACGCGTTCGAGTTCGCGGATGCGCACGCTGGCCGCCGGTTGACTGATGTGATGACGAAGGGCGGCCTGGCGGATGGAGCCGGCCTCGGCCACGCTCACCAGGAGGTCCAGGGCGGCGAGGTCGGGCAACGGTTGGGCCAGGGCCATAAAGAGAGACTATAACGATGCCCCAATCGGCGTCTACCCCCTCCTCGCGCCCGCCACGAGACTGGTGTCACTCGGGAGGCGAGATGAGCGTACGATCCACAGCACCCACGATCCAGGGAATCACCGCGACGATGACGGGGTCCACCCGTCGCGTCGGCCCGGGACTCGCCCTGGCGAGCGCGATCGGATTGGGCGCGAGTGCGCTGGCCCACGTCATGCCGATCGTCGGCGCACCGGTCATCGCGATCCTGATCGGCATTCTCGTGGCCCTCGTCCGTCCCGCGAACGAGGGCCTGCGGCCGGGACTTCACGTCGCGAACAAGCGCGTCCTGCAAGTCGCCATCGTCCTGCTCGGCACGGGACTCTCGGTGCACCAAGTCACCTCGACGGGCCTGTCGTCACTGCCCGTCCTCCTGGGCACGCTCGTTATCGCGCTCCTCGCCGCGTGGCTGATCGGTCGCTGGCTCGGCGTGGTGGGCGACGTGCGAACCCTCATCGGCGTGGGCACGGCCATCTGTGGCGCCTCGGCCATCGCGGCCACCGACGCGGTGATCGACGCGCCCGAGCAGGACGTCGCCTACGCCGTCGCCACGATCTTCACCTTCAACGTCGTCGCGGTTCTGACCTTCCCGATCCTCGGTCACGCGCTGCACCTCTCGCAGCACTCCTTTGGGCTCCTCGCGGGCACCGCCGTCAACGACGTCTCCTCGGTGGTGGCCGCGTCGAGCGTCTACGGACACGCGGCGTCCTCCTACGCGATCATCGTGAAGCTCTCACGCACCTTGATGATCATCCCCATCGCGCTCGGACTCGCCGCCTGGCGCACTCGTCAAGCGGAAAAGCCCGTCGTCACGAACGCGCACGACGCGACGACGGGCGCCGCCCGGTCACGCCTCGTCGACATCTTCCCCTGGTTCATCCTCTGGTTCGTCGGGGCGGTCGCCCTCAACAGCGTGGGGGTCATCTCTCACGGCGTGAGCCACGCGCTGGGCACCCTCGCCCAGTTGCTGATCGCCATCGCCCTCGCCGCGATCGGCCTGTCCACGCGCCTGCGCGATATCCGGCGCGCGGGACTTCGCCCCCTCGCCCTCGGCGCCAGCCTCTGGATCGTGGTCACCCTGGCGAGCCTGGGTCTGCAGTGGGCCACGGGCACGGCCTGAGTCACCCCGGCCGACCGGTTCGACAATGAGGTGCGGCCCCTTGCGCAAGTCAACACTTGCGTCTATGATGCGCAAGTACGCACTTGCGTAAATAGGAGGGACTGACGATGAACCTAGAGAACGACCGGATCGAGCGCGACATCATGATCGCGGCCAGCGCCGAACGCGTGTGGGAGGTGCTCACGCTGCCCGAACACGTGGGCACGTGGTTCGGAACCGGCACGCCCATCGAGATCGACCTGCGCCCCGGGGGCGAGATGGTCCTGGACCACGGGACGAACGGTCGATACCGCACCGTCTTCGTCGAGGTCGACGCGCCGCGTCGGCTCTCGTATCGGTGGGCCGAGGGCTACCCCGAGACTCGTGCGACTCCCGACAACTCGACCTTGGTCGAGTTCACCATCACCCCGGTCTCCGAGCACGAGACGCGACTCGAGGTCGTCGAGAGCGGTTTCGCCACCCTGGTCGTACCCGAGGGTCGCGAGTGGGTCTCCTACGAGGGCCACCACCGAGGTTGGAGCGACGTCCTCGCTAAGGCCGCCGCGTACGCCGAGGGTCGCGACTTGACGCCCATCATGTCCGCCTCGTGACCCCCGTCGACGGCGTCCTGCGCGCGCTCGATGATCCGACGCGCCGGGCGCTGCTCGATGACCTGGCCCAGCACGGCACGGCCACCGCGACGTCCCTGTCGTCACGCTTGCCGGTGTCGCGTCAGGCCGTCGTGCAGCACCTCGACGTCCTCTCGCGCGCCGGCCTGGTGCGCGGCGCTCGCCACGGGCGCGAGCGACACTACGTCCTGCGCAGCGACCCGATCAAGGAGACGGCGCGTTGGCTCGACGACCTGGCGGCCACCTGGGACCGCCGTCTCGCGTCCATCAAGTCGGTCGCGGAGTCACCGTGAGGTCGGTCGCGCCCACGGGCTCGAACGCGGCGAGGTACGACGACACGTCGTGCGCGGGAATCGCCGGTGACCAGAGGTAGCCCTGGGCGAGCTGGCAGTCGAGGGTCTTGAGCGCCTGCGCCTTGGCGACCGTCTCGACCCCTTCGGCCAACACGGTCATCTCGAGGCGGCGACAGAGCGCGACGATGGACTCGAGGATGGCGTCGCTCTCGGGCGACTCCCGAGTGGGTCGGATGAAGGTCTGGTCCACCTTGACGATCGAGGGCGTGAGTTCGGCGAGCACCGACAACGACGAGTGGCCGGTGCCGAAGTCGTCGAGCGCGACCCGCACCCCCATCGCCTCCAGATCGGCCACCAGCCGCTTGGTCAAGGCGACGTCCTCGAGCGCGACCCCCTCGGTGACCTCGACAACCAGACGGGCGGGATCGACGTGGTGATGGATCAGGGCGCGGCGGATGTCGTCGATCAGGCGGGGGTTCTGGAATTGGCGTGACGACAGGTTGACCGTGACGAAGGGCGCGGGCGTGCCCGGCGTCACCCCGCGCCATCCGCGCGCGGCGGCCAGCGCCTCGTGCAGCGCGAAGTGCCCGAGTTCGAGGATCAGGTTGCTCTGCTCGGCCAGGGGGATGAACTCATCGGGCGCCACCATGTTGCGCGACGGGTGCCGCCAGCGCATCAGCGCTTCGAATCCCACCACGACGCCCTCGCGCAGATCGACGATGGGTTGGAAGTACATCGAGAGCTCACCGTTCGCGGCGGCGTGGCGAAGGTCCTGCACCAGGGCGAACCGGTCCAGCGCCGCGAACTTCAGTCGTGGGGTGAACACGTGGCTGTCGTCGGTGAGGGACTTCTTCGCCGCGATGAGGGCGAGGTCGGCGCGCACCAACGCCTCGCCGGGTTGCACCTGATGGTCCTCCCACAGATACGAGCCGATCCGCGCGCGTTGGTCGATCAAGATGCCATCGACGTGGAAGGACGCCGCGAAGACCTGCGAGAGCCCCCTGGCGAGTTCCTCCACCGCCACCGGCCCCTGCTCGTGCGTCGTGAGCACGACGAAGACGTCACCCCCGATCCGGTAGGCGCTCTCGCCGCGACGTAGCTGACGCGAGAGCCGCTCGCCGACCGCGATCAGGAGGCGGTCGCCGGTGGCGTGTCCGAGCGAGTCATTCAGGGTCTTGAAATCCTCGAGGTCGATCAGGATGATCGAGCTCAAGGACCCGTCACGTTGAATGACGGCGTGCGCCTGCGCGAGGCGACGCTCGAGGAACGCCCGGTTCGGCAGTTTCGTCAGGTGGTCGTGCAACGAGCGATACTGCAACTGACGAGTGACCTCGGCCATGCGCAGACCGACCAGGACGAAGACCGCGCACGAGAGCGACGCCATGAGGACGCCGTTGATGGTCGCGTGGACGTTCACCGCGACGATGTAGACGACCTCGGGGACGAGACCCGCCCCCACCAGCACCGCGATGCGATAGGAGCGCGGCGCGGGCGGCGCGGCGTCCCTCGTCACGAGCGGCGACGTGTCCGGCGCGGCGAGCGCCCGTAGCGACGCGGCGGCGAACAGCACGTACTTGATGACGTCGCCCGCGCTGGCGAAGCGGGTGGTGCTCCACTGATCGTTGAGCGACAACCAGTCGAAGCCGAAGTCGGAGATGGTCATCGCGATGATCGCCGCCAGGATCAGCCCACGATAGGCAACGGGCGAACGACGAAGGACGATGTAGCGCGCCGCCAGGAAGATCAACACGAGGTCCAAGAGCGGAGGAGCGAGGTCGATGCAGACCTGGTACCAGCCGATCGACGGCTTCGCCAGATACGGCCCGATGAGCGGGGGCCAAAGCATGGCGAAGACACTCACTACGACGATGGTGCTGTCGATG
Source organism: Actinomycetes bacterium (assembly GCA_021805305.1). The sequence goes on from JAJZFO010000121.1 coordinate 5,808, forward strand.
AGGTCGATGAGCGCCGCGCCGGTGATCCCCATCGAGAAGATCGCGCGCAGCGCGAGGAAGAGGAACGGATACCCGATGATGTAGAACGCGTCGGCGATCGTGTGAAGCGAGCCCGAGGGGTGGGCGGTGTGTCGATACACCGTCCACACGGTGTCGCCGAGGAAGAAGAAACAACTCGACACCGCTAGTGGCCACCACTTCCTCCGCTCGCCACCGACGCTGCGCATCGAGACGAGGACGAGCACGACGATCGACGAGAGACTCACCGTGATGCGCACCCAATCTCGACCGGACGATGACGAGAGGAACGGGGATCCGAGAACGGCCCCGAGGACCACCACCACGAGCACGAGACCCCACTTACCCCTGGTCACTTCATTCACCACCGGCCCCGTCGTCATCGCCGCCGGGCCCGAGTCGAGGTTGTCACCTCGAGTCTTTCGCATCGTCTTCCCCGTTCGCGCTGCATCGATCGTCGTTACCACCACGCACTTCAAACAAGTCTTCATCAGGAGCGATGATCTCGGGTGACGAAGACACCTTATGCAATGGCCGTGTCGAAATGATGCATGGTGGTGAACCTTTCACTCACGAGGAGCAGGTCAGTTCGCGTTACCCTACACGCGACCGCGCGCTCACTGAACCCTTGACCAGTGTTAATGCACGAGCGTGAATCAGCGTCGCCCTCCTTGTCACTCGACAACATTTGTCCCACCTGGGAGAAGTACAACGCGAGCGCCGTGGCGTACCAATTCGCGCGTTGCCGCGCCTGCGACGGCCCACGCGCCGAACAACCGTGCGAGATCTGCGACGGTGTTCGTGCCGGTCATCCGTGCGGCGTCACACAGACCGCGCTCCACTGGACTGGCGACAAAGCTGCGGTGACGTAAGACGAGCAGAACAGATACCGACGCCAACGCGCGGTCGCGGTCGCGTGGTCGAATGTTGACATGATGTTCGATTGCGCAATTGACGTGTCGATCGCCACACGTGATGGCGTCCCGGTCACATTGGTAACAAGCGCATCGATGAGCCACACTCACGTCAACGTCAACGTCATCGGTCTCGACATCGTGACGGTGGTTGCAACTGCGCTGGTGCGCCACGACGAGATCAGGCGTCCTCGCTCCACCAGTGCGCTTCTTCGCGCCCGCGATTTGTTGCCCACACGGTGGGATTGTCTAGGTGGATGAAACGCCAGTGGATGTGACCATTCACACCACCGGGGCATCCT
>JAJZFO010000201.1 GCA_021805305.1 Actinomycetes bacterium
GTAGATCTCGGTGGTCGCCGTATCCTTAAAAAAGCGTGCGATCGTGAGCTACTGGCACCTCGGTGAATGGCCCTACTACGCGCTCGTGGTCGCTCCTCTCAGTATCACCCTCTGGGGCGCGTGGCCCCCAGCGTCTGTATCATCGTCCTTCCCCCGCGCGACCGCCATCACCTCCGCTCGGTCGCGACCTCCGCGCCCCACAGACTGCCCGCTCGACGTCCCACCGCTAAGGGAGTGACCGCGACGCGGTGCCGCCTGCGTTCGCACGAGGAGAATCACGGGGTCACGCCACCACGGTCGCGCCGTTGGACCGAGGAGCCCGCGACGATCCGCTCCTCGCGGGCGTCCTCAGTGTCGAGAGACGTCGTGAACCTCGTATCGACCGTCACGGAATCGACCACGCCAGTTCTCCCAGCGGAAATGTTCAATGGCCTCCACGCCTTCGTCGATCACCCGCCGGGCCACCCGGCCTTTGACTGCCTTGGCATCGTGCCCGGCGACACCCTCGCCGTCACGCACGAACGCCACGTCGATCACCCGCGACGCCAACCTCTCGTGGTGACCGATGGCGGCGTGATGCTCGCGCGGCAGAAGATTGACGAAAGACGCTCCCTTCACCCCCGCCAACGCGTCGATCAGTGACGGACGCCAGAAGGAGGCCACGTTACCGAGTCCCGGCAGACCCACCTTCATGGTCAACCGGTAGTCGCTGATCAGATCGGTGGCGCTCGAGAGGCCGTAGAGGCCTGAGGGCACGATGATCCGACGTCGTTGGCGCGGCGTGAGGGTGCCGGGATCGAGGTGCGACCAGACGACGCCGTTGTAGCGCTGCCACGCGGGCAACACGGGCGCCTGTTCCTGCACCAGGAGGCGCGTGGCGAGCAGTGCGCGCTCGAGTAGCGCGCCACGGACCTTGAGGACCCGACTCAACTCCTCACTCGAGGACTGCGCCAGTAGCGTCGCCAAGGCGTCGCGCACCTTGTCCCTCGAGGCGTCGAGGGACTCATCGAAGAAGCCCGGTGACGTCACGCGACGACCACCGGGCTCCTTGGACTCTGATGGTGGCAGGAGGACGTAGACGACACTGCTCACGTCCACCACGGTAGTTGTCTTATGCGGCGAGCGCTCCCGCGTTGAGCCCGCACGCCGCCAGGAAGTGGCGGACCTTGATGACCTGGTCCTCGGTCAGGTCGCGCGTGCGGGTGGAGCCGAACGAGACGGTCTCACCATCCACGGTGACCGCCCAGTTGCCTCGGTGCGTCTCATGTACTTCGCCGAATCGACCAAGGAGAGAACAGACGTCTATCCATTGGATGTTGTGGTTGAGAGGGTGTCCGAACAACTTCTGGGCGGTGATGCGGTGGTGGTGATCCAACTTGATCGACATTTGTCAACCCCCTTGTGCGGGTCCGAAACGATTCCGTCCCCACCTGCACTTTCCACCCTCTAGGGGCCCAAGTCAAGGACAGACACCAATTCCACGTGTTCGGTCATGGGGAACAGGTCGAGAACCCGCAGGTCGCGCAGGTTGTAACCGCCAGCGCTCAGCAGTGCCAGGTCGCGGGCGAACGTCGCCGCGTCGCAGCTCACGTAGACGAGGCGTCGCGGGCCACGGCGCACCAGGGCCGCCGCCACGCCCTTGGCGAGGCCGCTGCGGGGAGGATCGAGCACCACCACGTCGCCCGCGGCCACCGCGTCGTTGATCGCGCGCGGGGTGACCGACCACTCGCGCACGCGCAGGTGGCGAAGTCCTTCGGCGTTGATGCGCGCGTCTCGCACGGCGTAGGGCGAGGCCTCGACGGCGACCACGTGGCCCGTCGGGCCTACCCGTCGCGCCAGGGGGACCGAGAAGAGACCGACGCCGCTGAAGAGATCGACCACGTGGTCACCGGGCGACACGTCGGCGAATTCGAGGACGGCGCTGAGCAACGCCTCGGGTGCGTCGCGGTGCGACTGCCAGAACGAACGCGGCGACACCGAGAAGTAGTGTCCGGCCACCGCCACGCGCGAGTGCGTCGTCGGATCGACCGGCGCGCCGGTCAGCGAGGTCAGTTCGAACGTCGTGCCGCGTTCACTCACGCGGCGCACCAGGGCGAAGGGGTCGCCGTCGCCGATCGCGCGCAGCTCGACCTCGTCGGCGTGGTGCCAGCGCGTCGCGAAGGCCGCGGCGAAGCGCTCGTCGGACACCTGGCACGACGAGAGGGCGACGAGTGAGTTGGAGCGAGAGCGCCGAAGCGCGAGCGCGCCACTCTCATCGACCGCACACCGCAGACGAGTGCGCGCGTGGGCGTCCGACGACAGGGACGTCACGATCACCTCACGCGTGATGCCCGCGATGCGGCGAAGGTGCTCGCCGACCAGTGCCCCCTTCCACGAGAGTTGGGCGCCCAAGCTGGCGTGCTGCAGGTCACAACCCCCGCAGCCACCCGGGCGCGCGTAGTAGCACGGCGGCACCACGCGATCGGCACTGGCCTCGATGATCTGCACCGCGTCGGCGCGCGCGAACTTCGACGTCTCCTCGGTGATGCTCACGCGGACCAGCTCCCCGGGAAGGCTGTGGCGCACGAAGACGACGCGCCCATCTCTCAGGTGGGCGACGCCACCTCCGGCGGCCGGACGTTCAATGCGCAGGGTCTCTAGGTCGTCGACGGGGCTACTCACCCGTCCAGCCTAATGAAGTGTGCTCGCCGCGTCCGTCTCGTCGCTCGCCAGGCCCACGTGATCCAGGAATAGCGCCACCAGACGACTGGCGCGCCGACGGGCCTCGGGGACCTCGCGGGCCGTCTGCGCGAGCAACTCCTCAATATCGTGGCCGAACTCGCGCGCACTGTCGGCGGCGGAGGCGAGCCAGTCGCGCAACTGTTCGTCATCGATCTCGGGGTGGAACTGCACGCCCACGTTGCGTCCCACGGCGAAGGCCTGGACCGCACGGGCCGAGGTCGCCCAGAGGGTCGCTCCGGCGGGCAGTTCCATGCGATCGAAATGGAATTCGAACCACGGTCCACTCTCGAGGCCGATACCGGGTTGGGCGTCGACGACGTACCAGCCGATCTCGGGCTCGGGTGAGGGCGTGACCTGACCGCCGTGAAAGAGGCACAGCGCCTGGGCGCCGAAGCAGATCCCCAGTACCGCGACACCGCGTTCACCGGCCTCGGCGATGACGCCCAACTCGCGACCGAACCACGCCTGCTCGACCTCGTGGTCGTAGACGGCGCTCGAGGACCCCAGGATCAACAAGACGTCGTAGCCCTGCACCGAGGGGGTGGGCGTCTCCTCGTTCATCATCACCACGTCGAGCTCGTAGCCCCGCGCGAGCAAGGCGTCACCGATGAGGCCGGCGTGATCCTCCTCGTGATGACGTAGGACGAGGACGCGGCCCATTACTTCATCTGCTCCACGAACGCGTCCCAGTTGGCCTCGACCACCTGGCCCGCCTTGTGCTCGATCAACCGCTCGAGGTTCTCCAGGGCGAATCGCAGTGTCTTGAGCGACAGCGGCTCCAAGGTCTCGACGCCATCGTGATTGATGAACTTGGCCGGTGCGTTCTGTAGCACGAAGTCGAAGCTCGCGACCGTGACGCCACCGCAATTGCCCCAGATCCGCTTGAGGTCGTTCAAGGAGCGCACGCCGTTTGTGGCCGAGATGGTGGCCACGGCGGCGTTCATTGGCTTGCCCACGATGGCGTTACGCGGCAGCATGGGACGACTCGCCCAGTCCAGGGCGTTCTTCACCAAGCCCGGCAGCGCGTAGTTGTACTCAGGGGTGGTGAAGAACACCCCGTCGGCTCGACGCAGCGCGTCGCGGAACTCCCCCACGATCGCCGGGGTGCGCTCACCCTCGAGGTCACCGCTGTAGAAGGGCAGCAGCCCGATGTCAAAGAACGTGGCCTCATCGCCGTCGGGCAGTTCGCGGGCGGCCACCCGCGCGAGACGGGCGTTGAGCGAATCGGTGCGCAACGAACCGACAAGGAAGAGAATGGTTGTCATGTCATCATCCTAAAGTCGAGCCGCGCGATCCCAGACGCTAGGCGCCCGGTAGCGACCACCCCATGCCTTCGGCGATCTCGCGGCACGTGGGACACAGGGGGTACTTCTGGGGGTCGCGCCCCGGGACCCACACCTTGCCGCACAGAGCGGTCACCGCCGAGGAATTGATGATGCCCTCCACCACCGAGTTGCCCAGGGGCACGAAGTCACCCTTCTTGGGCGTGTAGCCCTCGAGGACGATATGGGTGAAGCGCTCGTGGTCGCCCTCGTCGATCTGGGTGACCGACGTGACCTCGAGTTCCTGGTCGAGTTGCGTGCTCACGTCGTTCACTTTACCGGCCATTAGGTTGTAAGTCGATGAAACAGCGCCGACGTCGTCCCGCCCTCTCGACGCGGCCGCTGGGTAACGTGGCCGGCCACTTCACCAAAGGCGGTGGGGCCAAGAAGCGATACCGGACCCAGGCCGAGGCGAGGAGCGCCGCGCAGTTGTCCTGGACGCTCAACGGCGTGGACCTGTCGAGTTACCGGTGCGAGCACTGTCATATGTGGCACATCGGCAAGCGATTTCGCGAGGATTAGCGCGACTTCTCCCCAAAGGGCAAGATAGAGGGAGTCGAAGTGAAAGGTTCCTCCATGTCGGTGCAGGCGTACATCTTGATTCAGTCCGAAATTGGTTCGAGCGAAGCGGTGGTGCTGGCGACCCGTGCGGTCCCCGGCGTCGTCGAGGCCTTCGAGGTCACCGGTCCCTACGACGTCATCGTGCGCTGCAGCGCCGACAGCGTGGACGACCTGGGTAAGTTCATCGTCGGCGCCATCCAGAAGGTGCCCGGCATCACCCGCACCCTGACCTGCCCGGTCGTCAACATCTAAGGACGCGGCGAACCTCGCTCAGTCCCACCACAGGTCGTGGTTGATCACCCCGCGTCCGATCAAGCCCAACTGCACCTGCGAGGTCCCCTCGACGATCGTCAGTTGACGGGCGTCGCGGTAGTACATCTCCACGGGATGGTCCTGCATGTACCCGGCCGCGCCCAGTAGCTGCACGGCGAGCCCCGAGGCCTTCACCGCCACCTCGGTGGCGTAGTACTTGGCCATCGACAGCTGGGGCACGTACTCCTTGGTGTACTTGCCCTGGTCGGCCAGCCACGCCGCGCGATAGGTCAGCAGTCGCGCGGCTTCGATCTCGGTGGCGCATTTGGCGATCTCCCACTGGATCCCCTGGAAGTCCGAGATGTGCTGACCGAAGGCCGGGCGATTCTTCGTGTAGTCCGTCGCGTACATGAGCGCCCCCTCGGCCAGACCGATCCCGCGCGCCGCCACGATCGGGCGCATCGCGTTGAGTGACTGCATGATCAGGAGGAATCCACCCCCGATGACCTGAGCGGGCGCCACTTTGACTTGATCGAAGACCACGTCGGCGGTGTCGATCCCGCGCACGCCCATCTTGTGGTCGACGCGCGGACGCGACACACCGTCTTGATGGGCCTCCACGATGAAGCATCCGATGTCGCGGTGGTGGCGCGAGGAGGGATCGCCGGTCTTGGCGAAGACCACGAACCAGTCCGCCTGCATCGCGCCCGAGATCCAGCACTTCGTGCCCGTGATCACGAAGCCGCCCTCGACGTCGGGGTCGGCCACGGCGCGCGTGCTCATGCCCGCGACGTCGGAACCCGCGCCGGGTTCGGAGAGGCAGAACGAGGCTCGGGTGGTGCCGGCGGCGATGCCGGGCAGGTAGCGACGCTTCTGTTCCTCGGTACCGGCGATCATCAGGGGGCCCGTCGCCAGTCGCGTCAGGAGCAACATGAGACCGAGCACGTTGGAATACTTGGTCACCTCCTCGATGGCCACGGTGAGTCCGAGGATGCCCGCTCCCGAGCCGCCGTAGTCCTCGGGGATGCACAGGCCCAGTAAGTCCGCCGCGGCGAACTCCTCGAAGATGTCCTGGGGATACTCCGCGCCGAGGTCGATCTCACGGGCGCGGGGTTTGATCTTGTCCTGGGCCAGGCGCCGCACCACCGCCTGCAGGCCCAGTAACTCGTCGTTGAGCTCGAAGTCCATGACTCCCAAGTTAGCCCCGCGCGCCCACCCGACCCCAGGGCCGAAGTCCCCTGACCCGAGGTCTTACACGCGGGCCGTCCCCGCCCAGGGGGCCTGAGCGAGCGCGTCCTCGAGCGTGGTCGGCGACTCGAGCAGGGTCTTCGAGAGCATCAGGGCGCGCGGTTGATTGAGGGCCACCAGGCCGGTGACGAGTCCCTGGCGGCTGTAGAGGGCCAGCCACTGACCGGTCTCGGTCTCCTTGACCCGGCGCACGTCGTCGTCGCGGCGCGGGTGGCCGAGCATCTGGATCTTTCGACCGTACTGGTCGGACCAGAAGTACGGGATGAGAGGCCCCGGTTCCTCACCCGTCATCCAGTAGCGCGCCAGAGCCGACGCGTGATCGGTCGCGACCTGCCAGTGCTCGATGCGCACGTGCTCTCCCCCCGACCAGGCGAAGTTCGCCACGTCGCCCACCGCGGCGACGCGCGGCGCGCACTGTTGGCGTTCGTCGACCACCACGCCATTGTCGATGCGTAGCCCGGAGTCCTGCAGCCACTCGACGTTGGGCTGGGCGCCGACGCCCACCACGACCGCGCGCGCGGCGAGTCGAGAGCCGTCCTCGAAGACCACGTCGGCGTCGCCCTCGTCACCGACCGCCTCGACGCCGGAGATGCGTTGGTCGACTCGTAGCTCGATCCCCGCGTCGGCGGGCAGGTCCTCGAGCCAACCAGAGACCTCCTCTCCCAAGACTCCCACGAGGGGTCGGGCCGCCGCCTCGAGCACCACGGGTCGTAGGCCCCGCGCGGCGAGCGCGGTCGCCACTTCGGCGCCGATGAAACCCGCTCCGATGATCGCGACCACGTCGCCCGGTGCCAGGTCCGCCAGTCGGCCGCTCAGACGAGCGACGTCGTCGCGCGTGCGCACCTCGTAGAGGACGTCACGGTGCAGCGCTAGACG
>JAJZFO010000066.1 GCA_021805305.1 Actinomycetes bacterium
GAACGCCGCGGCCCCGAACGCCGCGAGCTCGGGTTCCTAGAAGAAGGCGGAACAGAGTTCGTAGATGTCGCGGGGCACCTGCCGCTGGCCGTGGGCCACGGTGGTCAGGGGTGTCAGTACGACCTCGTTGCCCCGCACCACCGGGATCACGCCGAAGGTGCCCGCCGCGACGGCGTCGTAGGCCGCCGCGCCGACGCGGGTGGCCCAGATGCGGTCGTAGGCGCTGGGGCTACCCCCGCGCTGGAGGTGTCCCAGCACGGTGGTGCGCACCTCGAATCCTCCGTACCCGTCGATCTGTGTCGCCAGGAACTGGCCAACGCCACGCGTCGCGAGGCGCGCGCCGCCGATGCCCTCGGTGGGCACGCCGTTCACCTCGGTACCGCCGAGCGTCTCGAGATTGATGCCCTCGGCGACCACGACGATCGAGAAGCCGTAGCCCTTGGATCGGCGCGTCACCAGATGTTCGATGATCTGGTCCATGGTGAGGGGGAACTCCGGGATGACGATGAGGTCCGCTCCGCCCGCGAGTCCTCCCATGGCGGCCACCCAGCCGGTGGCGCGACCCATCGTCTCGACCACCATCACGCGGTGGTGCGAGGCGGCGGTCGTGTAGAGGCGGTCGAGCGATTCGCACACGATTGACACCGCGGTGTCGAAGCCGATGCAGTAGTCGGTCCCAATGAGGTCATTGTCGAGGGTCTTGGGCACGCCCACGACCGGCGCGCCGTGCTCGGCCAGCCAGTTCGAGATCCGCTGCGTGCCGTCGCCCCCGATGGCCACCAGGGCGTCGAGGTGCGCTCCGAGGGCGGTGAGCACCCGTTCGCGCCCACCCGCGGGGTCGTCGAGGTTGTAGCGGGCCGTGCCGAGCAGAGTTCCTCCCTGGCTCAAGATGCCGCCGAAGTCGCCCACCTCGAGGCGCCGTCCGGCGTATTCGTCGGCGAGACCGGCCCAGCCGTTGGCGATGCCGATCACCTCGTGGCCATCGCGCGTGGCCATCTGGCCGATCGCGCGAATGGCCGCATTGAGTCCGGGGGCGTCACCGCCAGCGGTTAGAACACCGATTCGCATCAACTTCCACCTTGCCGATCGTTTCCCCCACTGGACACATTAGGTCATAACAACTTTGGCCTCGCGACGCGACGTACGCCCCGGCGTCGCTCAACCGGCGCGACGCACGTGACGTCGCGAGCCAGGGAGTGCCAGGGAGTGTGGCCGTCGCCCCGAGGTCGTGGCAGTGACCCACGCTTGCTACGAGTGTGATCGACGTCACTCCGGTAGGGTCGCAGTGGTGGAGCCGGTCATTCGAAGCATTGAGCGAGACGAGGTCGCCGCGGCCGTGGCCCTGATCGTCGAGGGTACGTTGAGTCCGGGGGCCGAGGACCCTGCTCGTCTGTCGGATTACTGGGAAGCGGTCGTGCAGGGGCGAGAGCGCGGCGGCGACGTGCTGGTGGCGCTCCTCGACGACCAGGTGGTGGGCGTGTGTCAAGTGATCGTCTTTCGACACTTCCAGTCCACGGCGGGACTCTGCGCGGAACTCGAGAGTGTCTACGTTCGAGGTGACGTGCGCGGTCGCGGGGTCGGGGCGAGCTTGATCGCGCACGCCGAGCGATTCGCGCGCGACAGGGGCTGTTATCGCGTGCAGTTGACCAGTCGCAACGAGCGTCACGACGCCCACCGTTTCTACGAGCGCCGCGGCTTCGCGGCGGTCTCTCAGGGGTTCAAGAAGTCACTGGTCCAGTAGCACTTCGCGCAGGTCACCGTCATCGACGTTGAAGACGAAGCCGCGCACGTCACTGGTGTCGACGAAGGGGCTCTGGCGCAGGGTGGCCACCGTGGCGCGTACGTCGGCGTCGACGTCGCGGTACGCCCCGAGGCGAAAGGGCGCGCGTTGCCCCAGTGACGCCTCGAGCTCGGCCTGGAGCTCGTCCTCCTCGAAGGCCTCGAGTCCGCAGCGCGAGTGGTGCACGACCATGATCGAACGGGTACCCAAGAGTCGCTGGCTCAAGAGCAACGACCGTACGGCGTCGTCGGTGGCGATGCCTCCCGCGTTGCGAATCAGGTGCGCCTGGCCCAGGTCGAGTCCGAGGGCGCCGAAGAGGTCGAGGCGCGAGTCCATACAGGTCAAGACCGCCAGACGGAGCGCCGGCTCGGTGGGTAGTTCGCGATGACCGTGTCCTTGCAGGTACGCGCGGTTATGGGCGAGCAGTTCGTCGACGGTGTTCATGGGCATATTCTATGAACCGAAGCGAACTGACCAGTCGGCGCGAAGGAGGCACGGTGCAGCATTCCCACGAAGTCCGAGACGAGTTGAGGCCGTCGGCCCTCGCGCTTCGCACCCTCATCCCCGAGGTGATGCGCGGGTACGCGGAACTCTCACGCGCGGCGATGAGTCCGGGGGAGTTGTCCAGTGCGACCAAGGAGCTGTTGGCGCTCGCCATCGCGGTCACGCGCGAGTGCGACGGATGCATTGTCTCGCACGCGCGTTCGGCGGTGCGCGCGGGTGTCACCCGCCAAGCCCTGGCCGAGGCGATGGGCGTGGCCATCATGATGAACGGCGGACCGGGCACGGTCTGGGGTCCGCGGGCGCTGCGCAGTTACGACGAAGCGGTGGCGGACATCATGAAGGACGCCCCGGGGAATTGAAGGTCCTCGACACCCCGGGGGCACGGGTCGCGTCTTTCACGGCAGACTGGGACCATGAGTCAACTCTCCGACCTCGAACGCGCTTCGCGCCTGAGCGCGCTGCGCAGTCTGCTCGACCTGATGCGTCCGGCGGTCCAGGCCGACGGGGGCGACCTCGTGTTGATCCGCGCGGACGTGGATCAGGGCGTAGTCGAAGTCCAGCTCCAGGGGGCGTGCTCGAGTTGCGCGATATCCTCCGACACGCTCCAAGGCGGCGTGACGCGGATCCTGAAGGACCGCCTCTCGTGGGTGACCGAGGTGATCGGCGGTCTCGACGACTCGCTCGACCTCGAGGAGTCGTCGTCGCTGGGCACGGGTGGTTACGTGCCGCGCTACCGCGAGATCTAAGGGCGCGACCGCGCACCGACGCGTGGCGTCGTGCGACGACGTGTCGGCGCCAGCGGTTAAGTTCTTGCACCGTGACGACTTCATCTCGAGGGGGCATGGCGGGGCGCGTGCGCGAGCGGCGCTCGTGACGTCGCCCGACATCGCGACGGCGACCGAGCGCTCCTTCACCCAGGCCGCCGCGCGGGTGGTCGACGAGATGGTGAAGATGATCGGCGAGATGGACGTGCACGACATCCGTGTGGGGGTGCTCGCGCGACGCGCGGGGGTGGCGATCCCGACGATCTACTACAACTTCAGCTCCCTCGACGACATCATCGCCGAGGCGACCGTGGTGTGGGTGAGTCGATTCCTCGAGCCCTTCAAGGAGGCGCTCGACGACGTCGAAGGCGCCCTGGCGCTCGACGACCAGCGCGCCTTCGACGTCGCCGCGCGACTCTCCGTCGAACGGTGTTGGGACGAGGGGACCATCAGCGGGGTGCACCGCTGCTCCCCACTGATCGCGTACTTCAGGGAGATCGCCCCCCAGGACGTGCGCCTGCGCGCGGTGCAGGCTCGCCTGGTCGCGCGACACATCGCCGCGTTGTCGGCGGCGCAGCTCAAGGGCTGGATCGACCCCCTCGACGACGTGCGGGCCTTCGTGATCATCCACTGGACCTGCGTGTTGGGTCAGGCGGTCTTCTACCACCCCGCCTTCGGGGCGCTCACCGCGATCGATTTCCGTGACGGAGTGGGACACCTGCGATACCAGACGGGGCTCGACGGTGACATCGCGCAGATGAGCGTGCGCTCTCCCGACGCGCCCGGGTGAGGGACGTCTATAATTTAGTTAGGTTAACTAAATGGATGACGCACTCACCGATCTCGCCGCCCGACTCCGCTCGAGCGTCGCGCGACTGCAACGGCGGTTACGCGCCTCGGCGTCGGGACCGACCTCGCCGGCCGCGATGTCGATCCTGGGCCTGCTCGACAAGCACGAGAGTCTGAGCCTGGGCGAACTGGCGAGTTTGGAACTGGTGCGCCCGCCCTCGATCACCCCGCTGGTGCGCTCCCTCGAGGCCCAGGGCTACCTCACGCGCGTCCCCGACCCGTCGGATCGACGCAGCGTCCGGGTGAGGATGACGGCCGCGGGTCGTCGCGAGCTCGAGGCCAATCGTCGGCGGCGCACGCAGTTCCTCGAACAAAAGCTGCTCCGCCTCTCGTCCGCCGAGCGCGCCACGGCGCTCGAACTGGTGAGGTTCCTCGAATCATTGACCGAGGAGACGTGAGCGCCCGGGCCTACTCGGCCAAGACCTTCGCGGCCCTGGCGGTGCGCAACTTCCGGCTGTACTTCATCGGACAGCTCATCTCGGTGTCGGGCACCTGGATGCAGTCGGTCGCCATGGGCTGGTTGGTCCTGCAAGTCTCGGGCTCCTCGCTCGACCTCGGCCTCGTCGTCGCGTTGCAGTTCGTCCCGATGCTGCTCGCCGGTCCCTACGGCGGCCTCGTGGCGGATCGTCGCGACAAGCGCCAGATCCTCTACGTGACCCAGAGCGTCTCGGGGGTGCTCGCCCTCGTGCTCGGACTGCTCGTCACGCTGCACCACGTGGACATGACGACCCTGTACGTCATGGCCGCACTGCTCGGCGTGGTGAACCTCTTCGACAACCCCGCGCGCCAGTCCTTCGTCCAGCAGATGGTCGGGCCCGAGTTGATCGCCAACGCCGTCAGCCTCAACAGCGTCTTGATGAACGCCGGACGCCTGATCGGACCAGGGATCGCCGCGGGCTTCATCGCATTCTTCGGTTCGGCGGTGTGCTTCTACGTCAACGCCGCCTCCTACCTGGCGGTCCTGGTCGCCCTGGCGATGATGCGCGCGCGCGACTTCTTGCCCATGCGAACGGTGTCGCGTGAGCGCGGCCAGGTGCGACTGGGGCTGCGCTACGTGGCCCAACAACCCCTGCTGCGCGAGGTGCTGATCGGCATCGCCGCCATTGGCACCTTCGCCTACAACTTCACCGTGACGCTGCCGCTGCTCGCGCGCGGCACCTTCCACGCCCGCTCGGCCTCGGGATACGGTCTCTTGATGGCGGCCATGGGACTCGGGGCCATCGCGGGCGGACTGGCCACCGCCTATCGCGCGCGCCCCACCCCGCGCCTGCTCGCGGGGCTCTCGTTGGGCTTCGGGGCGATGATGGCCCTGGTCGGCGCGATGCCGACCCTGACCTGGGCCGAGGTGATGTTGATACCGACCGGCGCGCTGTCGATCGCGTTGATCTCGACCGCCAACTCGTTCCTGCAGACGAACTCGAGTCAGGAGATGCGCGGGCGCGTCATGAGTCTCTACGCGATCGCCTTCCTCGGCACGACGCCCATCGGTGCGCCACTCGTGGGCGTCGTCGTGCGATACAGCAATCCTCGCGTGGGCGTGTGGATGGGTGCGGCGGTCACCCTGATCACGGGCACGATCCTGTGGCGATCGTCGACGGCACGCCGCGCGCGCTCGCGCGAGGCGAATGGGGTCCTCGGGTAAGGTCCTCCTTGTACCCGTCGGGGGCATCGGCGAGAATGAACACTCGCCCTCCCCGGAAAGTTGAATCGTGCCCCTCACCCTTCGCCAATTCGTCACCTCGACGAGGGAGTCGTGGGTGCGTTCGACGACCATCGAGGTGCCTCGGGCCCGGCCCGCGGCCCCCGCGGGGCCCGGGGGGCGACGCATCGCGTTCCTGGTGTACCGGGGCAATCCCCAGTGCGGGGGCCAAGGCGTCTACACCCGCCACCTGACGCGTGAACTGGTGCGTCTGGGTCATCAGGTCGAGGTCTTCTCGGGTCCGCCCTGGCCCCAGCTCGACGAGGGGGTGGGGTTCACGCCGGTGCCCGGGCTCGACCTGTACCGCGAACCCGATCCCTTCCGCTGGCCGGCGCGACGCGAATTTCGCTCACGCGCGGACCTGGGTGAGTTCCTGATCATGCTCAGCGGAGGCTTCGGCGAACCCTGGGCCTTCGCGCGTCGCGTGCGCGGTCTCTTGGCCCACCGACGGGGCGACTTCGATATCGTGCACGACAACCAGTGCCTGGGCAGGGGAATCGCGTCGCTGGCGACATCAGGGTGGCCGCTGCTGGCCACGCTGCACCACCCCATCACGGTGGACCGGACGATCGCCCTCGCGCACGCGACGACGCGCGCGCAGCGCTTTGGCACCCGTCGCTGGTACGGCTTCTTGAGGATGCAGGTGCGCACGCTGCGCCGACTGCCGGCGGTGTTGACGGTCTCGCACAATTCCAAGGCCGACATCCACGCCCAGATGGGGGTGGCGCTGGAACGACTGACCGTCGTGCCAGTGGGGGTCGAGCACGACGTCTTTCGCCCCTACGAGGACGTCACCAAGCGGCCCGGGCGCCTGATGGTGACCACGAGCTCCGACGTCGCGATGAAGGGCCTCGTCCCGTTGCTCGAGGCGGTGGCCAAACTGCGCACCGAACGCGACGTCGACCTCGTGGTGATCGGGCGCCCGCGCCCCGGGGGTCGCGTCGCCGACACCATCGAGCGACTCGGTCTGGGTGACATCGTCACCACGGTCTCGGGGGTCAGCGACGAGGAGTTGGCGCGTCTCTACGGCCAGGCCGAGGTCGCCATCGTGCCCAGCCTCTACGAGGGGTTCTCCCTGCCGGCGATCGAGGCGATGAGCTGCGCGTTGCCGGTGGTGGCCACGACCGGGGGAGCACTGCCCGAGGTGATCGGACCCCACGGCGAGTGCGGACTGCTGGTGACGCCCAACGACCCTGACGCCCTGGTGACGGCGATTCGGACCCTGCTCGACGACGCCGCGTTGCGCGCGCGTCTGGGGGCCCGGGGTCGCCAGCGCGTCATGGAGCGATTCACCTGGGAGGTGACCGCTCGCGGGACGGCGGCCTGTTACGACGCGGTGCTCGAGGGGCGCGACCTGCCGGCGTCGGTGGACTTCACC
>JAJZFO010000306.1:0-442 GCA_021805305.1 Actinomycetes bacterium
GGACCTCCTGGGGGTCGGATGGGCCCGTCTCGCACGCCAGGTGTTACGACGCCCGCGCGTCACTCTCGCGGTGGCCCTGGGCGTCCTCGCGATAGGTGCGAGCGGCGTCGGGTGGCTGCAGCTGACTCCGGGTTCACTCAGCGCCCTGCCTGCGTCACTACCCTCGGCGCAGGCCAACGCGTTCATGAGTCGTCACGTCGGCCCGGGGGTCATCACCCCGGACCAGGTGGTGCTCGTCGCCCCGCCCGGCCTGGTGTGGACCAGCGCCGCGGGTCAACGCGAGGAGACGCGGTTGGCCACGGTGATCCTTGCCGAGCCTGAGGTGGCCGACGTGGCGATCGGCGACCGCAGTCCCTACGTCGACGCCACCGGACGCTACGCCCAGATCTTCGTGGTCGGGCTCCACCAGTTCGGGGCCCCCGCGTCCCAAGACCTCGTGCAG
>JAJZFO010000306.1:452-6882 GCA_021805305.1 Actinomycetes bacterium
CACCTCACTCCCGGGGTGCGGGTGTACGTGGGCGGGGCCCCGGCCCAGGGTGTCGACTTCCTCAGACGTCTCTACGGTCCGTTCCCCTGGGTCGTGGCGCTGGCGCTCGGCGCAGCGCTGGTGATCCTCTGGCGGGCGTTCCGCTCCTTCGCCCTGGCGCTGTTGGCCGTCCTGGGCGACCTGGCGAGCGTGGCGGTGGCCTACGGGGTCACGGTGGCGGTCTTTCGTTTCGGCGTCGCGGGGGCGTGGCTCGGCACCTACCGGGTGGATCAGATCGAGGGGTGGGTGCCGGTGTTCGTCTTCGCCATGCTCTTCGGCCTCTCGATGGACTACGAGGTCTTCATCGTCGCGCGGATGCGTGAGGCGCGCGACGCGGGAGAAACCTGGGACGCGACGATCGTCCGTGGCCTCGCCGAGACCGGCGGCGTCGTGAGTGCCGCCGCCCTCATCATGGTCGGTGCGCTCAGCGGCCTCGTGGCGGGTCACGTGGCCGGTCTGCAGGAACTGGGCGTGGGACTCTCGACGGGCGTGCTGGTCGACGCCACTCTCGTGCGCGGCGTGGTCCTGCCGGCGTGCCTCGCCCTGCTCGGGAATCGTGCGTGGAGATAGGAAGGCCGCCCGCCGCCGGTGGCGACGGGCGGCCTTCTCGTCGCGACTAGCGCACGACCCTGATGGCGAGTCGTATCGCGGGGACGTGATATCCCAGGGCGAGCCCGGGGAAGTCGCGCGCGTACGAGAGGTAGGGCACCATGCCGTAGGGGGTGTTGGCGAAGGAGGGCGAGAGCGAGTACAGCATCGGGTAGAGGTCGATCAGGTGCGTGCCGACCCCGCCGGTGGCGCGCAGGTGAATCACCATGTAGCCGTTGGAGTTGAACCCGCAGCCGTAACCCATGTAGCTGTTGTCGTAGTCGACACCCAGGGTGTTGTCGAGCTGGGTCCAGCCGACCCCCTTGATGCTGATCGTGAACTCCTGGCCCTGCTTGAAGACGTGAGTGCCCACCCCCGCCTGTCCGGTGGGCAGGCCGGCGGTCGTGTCGTTCGCACTCGCCACGCCCAGGCTCACCACCTTGCCGCTGGCGTTGGTGAAGGGGACGATGCTCTCCATGACGTAGAAGGGGACCTGCGCCTCGACCTTGGTCCCGTCCATGACCTGCACCACGTGCCACCCGCCGAGGCCGTCGGGAACGGTGACGGTGGCGTTCAGCGCGCCGTTGGTGGCGCTCGCCGAACCCAGGGGGACCGAACTGAAGGCCCAGCAGGTGCTGTCACAGTTCACGCGGTTTCCCACCACGGTCGACCACACCAGTTGCTGGGTGCCCGAGGTGGGCAGACCGGTGACGCTCAGCTTCACCTTGGTGAGGACGGGGCCGCGGGTCGTCGAGAGCGTGGCCACCGCCGAGGACGCGGGGTCCAGGCCCGCCGCGGAGAGCGTCGTGACGCGGTCCACGGTGGCGGTGACGTTGGCCGGCCAGTCGATGACCGAGGCCGGCGGTCCGTCGTCGCGGGTCACCCTGAAGTTGATCGTCGCTCCGTTGGTGTAGGGGATGGGTGACTGGACCACGTTGAGGTAGAGGTAGCTGATGGCGTTGCCCACCTGGATGTAGTGGGTCCCCACCGCACCGGCCGCGCGGATCACGATGCTGGCGGTGCCACGGGTCCAGTTCGCCATCATCTCACCCGTGTAGTGGTTGTCGTAGAGAACCGACGCGCCCCCGGTGTAGAAGCTCGCTCCCATCCCCGTGTAGGTGATGGTGATCGGTGTCCCGACCGGCCCCTGGCGCGGGGTGACGGTGAGGGTGCGCAACAGGGTGAAGCCCCCTTGGGCCACCTCGACCCCGTTGACGACGGCGTAGATGGTGTGCAGACCGCCGAAGTCGGCCGGGGCGCTGAACTGGTAGGTGAAGGCCCCGTGGGCGTCAGTGGTGACGGTGGCGAGGGTGACGTTGAAGTTCGTCGCCGCGCGCCCCAGGTAGTTCACGGTGTTGGGTTCGACGTCGGCGACCCAGGTCGCGCTCGACGTGGACCATTCCAGAGTGACCGTGGCGTTGGCGGCCAGTCCCGAAGCGCTCAGGGTGATGGGTGTGTTGAGGACCCCCTCGACGGGGCTCACGCCGATCGACCCGAGGGAACTGCCCACCGTGAAGGCGGGGCTCGTCGGGCCGGGCAACGGGGCGACCCCGGGGAGGTTGCTCGGCGCCACCAGCGTGATGGGGTTGACGCTCGTCGTCGTGGGGGCGCTCGCCGCACCGCTCGGCGTGGCGAGGAGCGCGACCGGTACGAGGGACGCGGCGATCATTCCCATCAGCCGCTGGGCGCGGCGACGGGTTGGGGTGGGGGACATGGACGATCTCCTTTCACGCCGGGGCGTGGCACTTCACGCGTCAGAAGACTTTTCCTTCGCGCTCCACCTCGCGAGCCCGAACACGACCGAGACGGACCTGGTTCGGGCTCGCGAGGGAACTACTGGTGGCGTTGCCGAGGACGGACCTAGGCGGCCGCGCCGATGCTCAACTGTGACGGGGCGGGCAGTGATCCCGCCGTGCTGGTGAGGGCCTTCTCGGCGTAGGTGTAACTGACCGCGCCGTGGGCCGCGCGCGCGACCACCTTGACCCTGGTCGACTTACCGCCGAGCTTGACCGTCACGATCTTGTACGTCGCCTTGGTGGGGGCGAGGGTCACGGTGACCTTGAAGGGAACGACGCCCGTCGGAGTGGCGGTCGTCGTCTTCCAGCCGTAGGTGAAGTAACCGTCGCGCGTGTTGTAGATCATCTGCGGCGCGGGGCTCACCCCGGGCAGGTCCTTGATCACGACGCTCTGGACATTCGCGGTGGTGAGGGGCGAACCGGTCAGCGGGCCGCCGGTGTTGTTGTCGATTCCCCACATGCGAAAGACCACGGTCTGGCCTTGGGTGAAGTTGTTGGCCAGGTAGCAGCCAGCTCCGACGGAGCCGGGGCTGCCCGCACCCATCACCGTGTCGACGTTGACCGACATGTAGCGGTTCCCCGACTGGAAGGGCGGCGCGGCCGGGGTGGTCGTCGTCGTGGTCGAGGCGCTCGCGACGCCGACTCCGATGAATGACACACCGCTCAGCGCCAATGCAGCGACCGCGGCGTGGGTGAATATCCTTCTCATTGCTCTTCTCCTGTCTTTCCCTCTAGGCCTTGACGCTCAGGGTTCCCTTGAGCGTGGTGACGAAGCTCTGCGACTCCGCGCCGGTGGTGGTGTTCACCGTGAAGGTGGCGTGGACGTTGAGCGTCCCCTTCGCCCCGGCGAACTTCCCGGTCCCCTTGGTCACCTTGACGGTTCCCGAGATCACGACCGGGTCGGGGGCCGAACTGGTCGGCGCGGCGGCGGCGGTGGTGGCCGCGCTCACGTTGAGCGCCGAGATGCTCAACGAACCGCCCGCACCCTTGAGGACCGCCGTACCGCGCAAGGGGTCAGAGGAACTCGAGGTGGAGAAGGATTTGGTCGCACCGCTCGCGGTGAGCGAGCCCACCCCCAACGTGGTGGCCTTACCGGTGGCGCTCATCGTGCCGCTGGCGCCGGTACTGGTCCAGAGGATCTTGACCGTGCCCTGGTAGCTGGCGCTGAAACTCAACTTCTTCGTCGTGATGACGTGCGCCTGAGGTATATGCGCGACGCGAACGGGAGATGCACCCGCACCCGTCACACCGACGCCGGCGCCGACGACGCACAACGCGCTCGCGACGCCCAGCAGACTTAACTTGCGGACCTGTTTCATGACTACACCCTTCGCTCGTCTCTCACCCCCCCTTGACGAGTATGGACCCGCATTTTGCTGTCCCCCTAGGGCACTTCGTCATAAGAGAATCGTAAGAGTGGTCGTGACCCCCCTTCGGGTCCCTCGTCCGATATGAAGCTGTCGCCGGGGCGCGGCGCCGCTCCCCAGAGGGGGTGACACCGGTGGCGACACCGCCGTGATACCCCGAGGTCGCCTCAGGGTGTTCCCCGATGGTCGGCGTCGAAGATCCAACGTAACTTCGAGGCGGGGACGCGAGAATCACGCCCGGCCCGCTCGAGGTGTGTTCGAGGTGCGTTCGGGGAAGGTCGAAGGGGGTCGTCATGGCGGTCGAGGTATCAACGCGGGGAGGTGCCAACTCCACCACCCGACGACGGTGGCTGGTGCACGTGGTTCTCATCGTTGGCTTCCTCGCCTCCGCCGTGTCGCCCATCTTCCTGTCACGCCGGTATCTGGGCAACTCGGGGACCACCGACCACGCCATCATCTGTTCGATCGTCCTCGGGCTCGTCGTCGTTCACCTGTTCCAGCGCCGCCGGACGCTACGGCGGTTCGTCAACCAACTCCTGCGGGGGCGCGACTCGGGGGGCGGGCGCACGTCGCCCGTGAGGACGGACCTCGTCCTGGCGCTGCTGACGCTCAACGCGATGGCGTCGGGTCTCGCCGACTACCTGGCTGGTCACCCTATCTATTTGCCCATCCCGGGGCCTTTCGTCTTGCAGAAGTGGCACGCGATCTCCGCGGTGGCGCTCGTGATCTACGTCACGACGCACGTGGTCCGCCGACGCAAGCGACTACGGCTGTCGCACATCTCGTAGACCGTCGCAGGAGGCGTGTTCACGCGTCGCGGCCACCCAGGGGTCCGGGTGTCGCGGTGTGCCCTCGCTCCCGGAGCCTCGCGGTGTGCTGTCGCCGGGTTCCGGGGGACCGCACGACACGTGCGAGCCCAGAGTACTGTCGCCGATGGTCGACGTCGATGATCGACATCGATGAACCAGGCGCAGTAGCCCCACCTAACGTGGAGGGGTGAACCTGCGCCCGTCCTCCTCAACACGAGTTCGCGACATGGTACGACGTGCGCGAGGGCGCCTCGCCGGTCGCACGATGGCGGTGATTCTCGTCACGAGTGGCCTCTTCGCCGCCGGCGCGGTGGGCTCGGCCGCCGCACCTCGTGTCAATGTCCCCGCGTCGTTGGGGGTCGCGGTGGTCAACGGTCATCGGTTCGGCATCACGACCCCGATCCACGTGTTGCGGTTCAACCAGAGTGACTACAAGATCGTGATCGACGTGGCCCGTCACGCCGTGGACAACGGCGTGCAGACGCCGAGTTCGATGTGTCGCACGACGCGCGGGTGCGTCGCCGCCGTCAACGGCGACTTCTTCGCCATGACCCCACCAGGGACCCCCGACCCCGCCGATGCGGTCGGCGGGGTCATCCGCGATTGCGTCATCTTGCATACGCCCCAGATCTCGCATCAGCAGGTGGACCTCAACGCCCACACCGTGAGTCAAGGTCTCGGGTGGAGCTCGGTGGTCGACGCCAACGGCGTGAACGTGCCCATCGACGCCATCAACCAGGAATTGCCGCTCTCGTACTCCCAGGTCCACCTGGCCCTCGGAGGGACGCTGCTCTACACCCCCGCGTACGCGTTGAAGGTCCCCGCGTCGAAAGGGCGTGTGACGTACTACTTCGCTCACGTCGGTGGATCCACACCTCCCACGAGAATCAACACCACCGCGCGCCTCGAGTTGGTGGCGACGACGACGGCGTCCTTCAAAGTCGCGCCCGGGCATGTCGCCATCTCGGCACCGCGTTCGACCGCGCTGTCCGCCCTCGCGATTCGCAGCTTCGCCACGATGACCACCGTCTCGGACGCGGGGTGCGACAACATCGGGGGTCATCCGATCCTCCTCGACCACGGAGTCGTCGCGCCAATCGACCCCGCCGACACGTTTCTGATGAGGCCCTACGCGCGCACCGCTCTGGGTTGGACGGCCTCAGGGACCACCGTGGTCTTGACCGTCGACGGGAGGGACGGTGTCACCGGGGCCACTGCACACCAACTCGATGCACTCCTTGAGTCCCTGCACGTGGTGACCGCGATCGCCCTCGATGGCGGGAACTCCACGACTCTCTACGCGCACGGTCGAGTGCTCAATCACCCCTCCCACGGGAAAGAGCGACCGGTGGGGACCGGGCTGCTGGTTGTTAGGAAGTGACGAGGCGTCTTCGATCCTTGGAGCTGCCGACACCCCCAAGAGTTGGTCGCGACTCCCGCACCTATCGATTCTTCTCGGGGTCAGGTGCCCCAACGCCCTGCGATGGAGTCCCCTTCTCGTCACGAGTCGAGCCGAGGGACTTGGTGCGTCTAGGCTCCGGCGACGTAGCGGTCACTGGTGGGATCGCCGACTTCTCGAGCGCAAAACTGTGAGAGTCGTCCGCGCGTCCATAAGGACTTGAGGTCGTCGGCTCGATCAGGCGATGAGTGACGTACCGCGCCTCTCGCGCGAAGGTGGATCCATTTATAACGTCTCATGATCTCTCCGACTCGCGATCGTTGCGGCGGTCGGGCTCCACGAGTGTGAACGTTCTGAGTCTTCTGATGGGTACTGGTGGGATCTAGTGGGCCGCCTGGGTCTCGATCCCAGCACCTTGAGATGAAAAGGCTC
>JAJZFO010000088.1 GCA_021805305.1 Actinomycetes bacterium
GATGCGCCGGCGCGTCATCGAACTCGACCGCGGTGAGTTGATCCGCGACCAGGTCCGCGGCGTCTACGGCGTCGAGGAAGGACTGGCCATCTGATGCGGGTCTACCTCA
Source organism: Actinomycetes bacterium (assembly GCA_021805305.1). Next base: position 110 of record JAJZFO010000088.1, read on the forward strand.
GTTACGCCTTCAAGGAGACTTTCTCCAACCTGTGGAGAAACCGCATGATGACCATTGCCGCGGTACTCACCGTGGCCGTGTCGTTGTCCCTGGTGGGGTCGGCACTCCTCCTCAAGCAGAGCGCGGCGCAGGCCTCGGCCAGCTGGCAGCAGGGCACCCGCGTGACGGTCTGGATGCAGCCCTCGGCCCCCGCCGGGGCGATCTCGTCGGTCAAGAGCCAACTCGCCCAGATGCCCATCGTGAAGAACTGCGTCTTCACGACGCAACTCCAGGACTACAACGAGGCGCGCCACACCATTCCCACCGCCGAGTTCCAGACGTTGACCGTGGCGGACATGCCTACGTCGTTTCGCTGCACGCCCACGGTGCCCACCGACGCGTTGACCGTGATCTCGACCTTCTTGCACCAGCCCTACGTCTACACGGTGACCGCCCCCATCCAGCAGATCCGCCAGATGAACCGGGCGATTCGCATCCTGCAAGTGGTGTTTCTCGCGCTGGCGACGGTGCTATTGCTCTCGGCGACGGTCTTGATCCTCAACACCATCCGGATGGCGATCTTCGCCCGACGACGTGAGGTATCGGTGATGAAGTTGGTGGGTGCGACGAACTGGTTCATCCGCGTGCCCTACATCACCGAGGGCTTCATCCAGGGTCTGCTGGGGTCGGGCGTGGCCATGCTCGCGGTGTGGGCGTTGCACACCTGGTATCCGCTGCACAACGAGTTCGCCCTCGACACGGCCAAGCTCTGGGGCACCAATCTGGTGGTCCTGGTCGTGGGTGTGGTGATCGGATCGGTCGGATCGGCCATCGCCATCCGTCGATTCCTCGACGTCTAGGGGTTCTGCGCGTCACTGCGCGCGAAGTCGATCGCCAGGGAGTTGACGCAGTACCGCAGTCCCGTGGGTGTCGGGCCGTCGGGAAAGACGTGACCGAGGTGTCCGCCGCAGCGTGAGCACAGGATCTCGACGCGCCGCTGCCAGAGTGAATTGTCCTCGCGCTCGACGATGCTGCCCGGTTCGCAGGCGTCGAAACTTGGCCAACCACATCCCGAGTCGAACTTCTGGTCACTGGTGAAGAGCCGCTGACCACATCCGCCGCAGGTGAACACACCCTGGTCGTCCACGTGCAACAGCGATCCACTGAAGGGTGCCTCGGTCGCGGCGCGACGTAGCACCGCGAAGCGCTCGTCGGACAACTCGTCTCGCCACTGGTCGTCGGTCTTGCTCACGTCAAAGTCCATGGCCCAATCGTAGGAGTCGCGCGCGCCCGCGTGTCGGGACCGAGGCGTACTGGCGGTTGGTCCGAGTGGTGCTTGGTCAGGGTGGTGCTTGGTCCGGGTGGTGCTTGGTACTGGTGGCGGTTGGCGCGGGTCGTGGCACCCGACGTTCACGCGTTGGTGACCGCGAGAGCGAGGCGCGAGGACGACGCCTAGATGTAGCGGGGGCGTGGCGCTTCGGGGATGACGCGGGGGAACTCGGGCTCGTCGCGCAGGAGCCGGTCGATCGCCGCGGCGATTCCCTCGGGGTCCAGACCGATCTCGCCCAGTAGCGCCTCGGGGTGATGCTGTTCGAGGAACGCCCGCGGCACTCCCAGGATCCGCGTGGTGGGAAAGGCCACGCCCATCTCCTGGGCGCGGCCGCGCACCGCGGACACCATCAGTGTGCCCGCTCCGCCGTGTCGCGTCCCGTCTTCGATGGTGATCACGCGCTCGTGATCCACGGCGTCGTCGATCATCTCGGGGTCCGGTGGCAGGACGCGAACGTCGTAGAGGGTGATGCGCCGCGAGTCCGCCACCAGGCGCAGGGCCTCGTAGGCGCTCGCGGCCATCTTGCCCAGGGCGAGGACGCAGATCGAGCCGTCGCCGCGCTGGATGCAGCGTGCGCCCAGGCCGTCGCCGTGGAGCCCGTCGAGGGGGCGCGGGGGGGTCTTGGGGAAGCGGATCGCGCTGGGGCCGTTGAGGCTCAGGGCGGTCTTGAGCATCACCGGGACCTCCAGGGCGTTCGAGGGCGCGAAGACCGTCATATTGGGGATCGCCAAGCACAGGGCGATGTCGAGCACCCCGTGGTGCGAGGGTCCGTCGTCGCCGGTGATACCGGCCCGGTCGAAGACGAACACGACCGGCAGGTCGAGCAGGCCCACGTCAAGGTTGGCCTGGTCGAAGGCCCGCGCGAAGAACGTCGAATAGAAGGCCACCACCGGCTTGAGGCCGCCCATGGCCATACCCGCCGCGGCGGTGACGGCGTGCTGCTCGGCGATACCCACGTCAAAGAAACGCCGGGGGAAGGATTCCTGGAAGGGCAGAAGACCGGTGGGCCCCGCCATCGCGGCGGTGATGGCCACGATCGCGGGGTCGCGCTTGGCCTCACCCATGAGGGCCTCGGAGAAGACCTGGGTGAACGAGAGCGTGGGCACCTCCTCATCGTTGAGTCGAGGGGGCAACTTGTAGTCGTGCATCTTGAGCATGTCGGAGGTGGCGGGCTCGTACCCGCGACCCTTCTCGGTGAGGACGTGCACCACGATGGGGCCATCCCATTCGGCCGCGCTGCGCAACGTGGACTCGATGGATTCGATGTTGTGACCGTCGATGGGCCCGATGTAGCGCACGCCCAGGTTCTCGAAGAAGGTGTGGGGCGTGACCATCTCTCGCACGACCGAGGTGAAGCCGTCGATCCCGAGGTAGGCCGCCTTGCCCAGTCGCGGCAGGCGCGGCACCAGTCGACGGATGCGCTGGCGCAGCGTGAGGTAGGTGCGGTTGAGGCGCAGCGACGTGAGCGACGTGGAAAGGCGCGAGATGGTCGGGGCGTAACTGCGACCGTTGTCGTTCAAGACGATGACCACGCGCTGTCCGCTCACGCCGAGGTTGTTGAGTGCCTCATAGGCCATGCCCCCGGTGAGCGAGCCGTCGCCGACCACCGCGACCACGTGGCGCGAGCCGCCGTGGCCGATCAACTCGTGCTTGGCCTCCAGGGCCACCGACAGCCCGTGCGCGTAGGACAAGGCCGTCGAGGCGTGCGACGACTCAATCCAGTCGTGCTGGCTCTCGGTGCGGTTGGGGTAACCCGAGAGACCGCCACGCTGGCGCAGATTCTTGAACCCGTAGCGGCGCCCGGTTAGGAGCTTGTGCACGTAGGCCTGGTGTCCGGTGTCAAAGAGCAGGATGTCCGCGGGGGAGTCGAACACTCGGTGCAGTGCCAAGGTCAACTCCACCACGCCGAGGTTGCTCCCCAGGTGACCCCCGGTGCTCTTGACGGAGGCGATGATGAACTCCCGGATCTCCTGACTGAGTTGATTGAGTTGGAGGTAATCGAGGTCTTGGAGGTCTTCGGGGGATTCAATCGACGGCAAAATCACCTCTCCAGACTAGTTCTGCGCGCCCCGCCATCGGCGAGGAGCGAACTGGTGCGCCGCGAATCTGGCCGCCTCACCCCGGCCTCTCGCTGCGCCAAACGTGGTGGTGGCGTCGCGGCGGGCGGGCGCAGCGAGGAGTGGGGCGACGACCAAGCCCTGACGGTGATCCATCCACTCAGCGTCAGCGACGCCGAATCCACGACACCCGTTGATAACGACACCCGGTGAGAGTGAAACGTGCCTGACCACGCCAAGGAACGACGAGTCAGATTCGCTGCTTCCCCCCATCGTCGCTCTGGCCAACGGGGGCGGGCGGGCGGTAGACGACATTTCGTCTCGAGGAGTTGACCGAGGGGCTCGCCGCCCCCATTCGACGTGACGGCCCCGCCATATACTGCGCGATATGGCGGTGTTCTTCTGGGTGGTGATCATGGTGGTGAGCGGCTTGGCCGAGCTGCACACCAACGCGCTCGCGGCCCTCTTCGTGGGCGTGGGCGCGGGTGTGGCGTTCGTGGTCGCACTCGGCGGCGCGTCGTTTCCGATCCAGGCGCTGGTGTGGCTCTTGGTCACGGCCATCACGATGGCGCTGCTACGTCCGATCGCCCTGAGAAAATTGCGTCCACCCGCCGGGGACCTCGCCAACCCCATGGCCACCGCACTGACCGGTCAACTCGGCGTCGTGCAAGACGCCGTCGGCGACGAGATTCACCCGGGTCGCATCAAGATCCGCGGTGAATCATGGCGCGCCGTGACCGACCTGGGAGTCGTCATCGACGTGGCCACACCGGTCGTGGTCACCAAGGCCTACGGGACCACCTTGTGGGTGGAGCCTCGCGACACGACCAAGGAGTGATCCGTCGCCGTTCACACTCCCGGCGGCGAGGCGACGGCGCTGGGCACCTCGGACATGACGCTGCGCAACGCCTGGGCCGCCCCGAGGAGGGCGGCGCTCTCGGCGGGGATGACCAATTTGGTGTTGGGCGAGGCCGCGAACTTCGCGAGAGTGTCGAGCTGGAGAATGGCCACGAGCGTCGGGTCGGGGTTCTGATCCTTGATGGCGGCGTACACGAGCGAGACGGCCTGCGCGCGGCCCTCGGCCTCGAGGATCGTGGCTTGACGTAGGCCTTCGGCGCGAAGGATCGCCGACTGCTGGGCGCCCTCGGCCTCTTTGATGGCCGCCTGGCGTTCGCCGTCGGCCACGTTGACCGCCGACATCTGAGTCCCTTCGGACTCGAGGATGCGCGCACGCTTCTCTTGGTCCGCCTGCTTCTGCAGGGCCATGGCCTGCAGGATCTGCTCGGGTGGGGTGATCTCGAGGACCTCGACGCGGTTGATGCGTACACCCCATTTGTCGGTGGCCTCTTCCATCTGGGTCTGGAGCAAGGTCCCGATGCGCTCTCGCTGGGAGAAGGCTTCGTCCAGGGTGATCGAACCGAAGACGGCGCGCACCGAGGTGCGCGCGAGGTTGTCGGTGCTGACGAGGTAGTCCGAGTTGGTGAAGAGGGCCAGGCGCACGTCGACCACCTGGGAGAAGATGGTGGCGTTGACGATGACCGCGACGTTGTCTCGCGTGATGACCTGTTGACGATCACCGGTGCGTGGCGTCTCGCGCACGTCGACGATCTTCATGACCTCGATGAAGGGCACGATGAAGGTCAGGCCGGGATTACGGATGGCCTTGAATTCGCCGAAGCGTGTGACGACGCCGACGAATCCTTGCTGTACGACCCGCACCGACTTGACGAGGAAGACGATGACGGCCAACACCACGATGATGGCGATGCTCAAGATGACAATTTGCACGGCGATACCCTCTTCTGCTCCGCACCGCCGGCGCCTCGCGCGTTGAGGTGCTCCAAGGCGGAGTGTACTTGGCGCGCGCGCCGATAGTCTGAAAGACATGTCAGACACCTTGGTGGCTCGCGACGTCCTGCAGCGAGTCTTGGATGAATCGATGGGTCGCGGTGCGCAGTTCGCCGAAGTGTTCGTCGAGGACCGCTCGAATTCCTCCGCCTCACTCGACCAGCGGCGTATCCAGGAGCTCAACTCCGCCCGTTCGCGCGGCGCCGGGGTGCGCGTTGTCGTGGGCGAGACCACCGGATTCGCCCACACCGCCGACCTTTCGGAGAACGGACTGCTGGCCGCGGCGCGCGCCGCGGCGGCCGTGGCCCGCGAAGGTCGCGGCGGAGTGCGTCACGCGCCTCTCGAGTCGCTGCGCGAACATTCCTCGGGGGCCGAGATCCTGCCCTCGAGCGTACCCAAGGCCCACAAGATCGAACTCATGATGCGCGCCGACGAGGTGGCCCGGGCCAGCGGTGATGCGATCACCCAAGTGCAGGTTGGTCTGGCCGACTCGACGCGTCGGTTCATCGTCGCCAACTCCGAGGGAGTGTTCGCCGGCGACGATCAGGTTCGTACCCGCTTCGCGGTGTCCTGCGTCGCCAACGGTGACGCCGGGATGCAAACCGGCTACCGTCCCCTCGCGGCCACGCGAGGCTTCGAGTTCCTCACGCCCGAAGCGATCGAGGAGGCGGCGCGCGCTGCGGCGCACCAGGCGATCACCAAGCTCTCGGCACGACCCGCTCCGTCGGGCGACCTACCGGTGGTGCTCGCCGGAGGGTCGGGGGGCATACTCTTTCACGAGGCCTGTGGTCACGGACTCGAGGCCGACGCCGTGATGAAGCAGGCGTCGGTCTACGCGGGCAAGGTCGGCCAGCGGGTCGCGAGCCCTCTGGTGACCCTGGTGGACGACGGGACGATGCGGGGTGAATGGGGGTACTACGCCGTCGATGACGAGGGGCATCGCGCAGGTCGCAACGTGCTGATCGAGAACGGCGTCCTCACCGATTACATGTGGGACTACTTGCGGGCGCGCAAGGAAGGTCGCGTCTCGTCGGGCAACGGACGTCGTCAGAGCTACGCCCATCTGCCGATGGTGCGCATGACCAATACGTACTTGATGGCGGGCGACGCCGACGCGGACGAGATCGTCGCCCAGACCCCGCGAGGCGTCTACGTGGCCCAGCTCGGTGGCGGACAGGTCAACACGGCCACCGGCGACTTCGTGTTCGGCGCGACGGCCGCGTTCATGATCGAGAACGGGCGTATCACGTCGCCGTTGCGCGACTGCAATCTCATTGGCAACGGCCCAGAGATCCTCCAGCGAGTCGACGCGGTCG
>JAJZFO010000001.1 GCA_021805305.1 Actinomycetes bacterium
GGTGGAGGCGATGCGAAAGAGGCTGTCGCGACGCACCGGCCCGCGGCCGACGCCGAGCTCACCGAGCCCGGTCGCCACGATGTCGCCGCCGTGGGCGACGAGGAGGGCGAGGCCGGGAATGCGCGCGGGATCCATGTGCGCACGCGCGGCGTCCAGTATCCGGTCCCGGGTGGTGGCCATGAGCCCCATCTTGCCAGCGGGTCCGCCACCGTGCGCCCTCGGTTCGCCGATCGATCGGACCCGCGGTGGGTGGCGTGACGTGGCGCGGCGACCACTAGTCCGGTTGACGTAGTACGTCATACGTAGTAATATCCGATCATGACCACTGATGCCGCGCCGCCGCGCCTTCGCCGACCCAATGATCCCTCCGTCTTGATCCTGACCAGCCTCGCCGAGGGGCCCAAGCACGGCTACGCCCTGGCTCGTGATATCACCACCTTCGCGGGCGTGACCCTGAGTCCGGGCACCCTGTACGGAGCGATCACTCGACTCGAGGAGAGCGGTCTCATCGTCGCCCAGCCCGAAATCGACCGGCGACGTCCTTACGCGATCACCGCCGAGGGAGCCGCGGCGTTGGGCGCGGTGCTCAGTGACATGTCGCGTCTGGCGCAGGTGGGCTCGGCTCGCCTGCGCGGCCTCCACGCGCTCGATTCATCCGCCCCTCGTCAATGGCGCCTCGCGTGACGCGCCGCGATCGCCGCGCGCGTCTGGTGGCCTGGTCCTACCCCTCGTCGTGGCGAGCGCGCTACGCCGAGGAGCTCCTCGCCCTCCTCGATGACACCTACGCCGACGGTCCGATGAACTCGAGCGCTTGGATGTCATTGGTGCGAGCGGGTGTCGCCCAGCGCTGTCGCGCCGCGGGAGTGGTCGTGGGCCTCACGCGCGGCATCAACCCTCACGACCGTGCGCGCGCGGGGACGTTGAGTGTCGCGTGGGCGTGGTTGATCTTCGTGCTGAGCGGTTCGTCCTTCGCCAAGTTCAGCGAACACTGGGACCTCGTCACGCGCCCGACGGCGCGCGCGGTGCCCTCGGGCGCAATGGCGGTGATGCAGGTCGCCGCCTGGGTCGGCGCGGCCGTCTGGCTGGCGGCGCTGGCGGTCTCGTGGCGCGCGCTGGGACACGTGAGACGCCAATGGGGCGGGGCGCAGCTCGTTCGCCTCGTGCGTCCTGCGCTGGTGACGGGCGCGGTGATCGCGAGTTCGAGCGCCGTGCTCATCGTCGTCGCCCATCACCTGTCCGCACCCCAGCGCAATGGCGCGAACGCGTGGTACTCGCTGGGATTCCTCGTCTGGGCCACGCTCTGCGCCGTGGGGTTGCTGGTGGCCGCGGCAGTCGTGGTGGGTCGCGTCGCCCTGCGACTGGAGTACACCTCGCGCGAACTGCGGATCCTGGCGCGACTGGACGTGCTGGCGATGTCGGCGATGTGCGTCATCGTGACCTCGATGATCGTCTGGTGGGTGTCGCTCGCGAGCGACGCGAGCCGGTTCTTCAACACGAGGGCCTGGGGGGCGAGCGGTACGGCGCAGTCACTACCGATGATCCTCGTGGCGCTGATGATGGGTGTTGGTCTCGCCGTGGCCACCTCGGGCACGCGTCGCGCCCTGCACGAGGTTCGACGCCTCGATCTCTCGTAGGTCGCGCACCCCAGTACGTCAGAGTCCTCGTGGGTGACGGGCAATGTCGTCGACCTCGCACGAGCTCGCACGACCCCGCACGACGACGGCCGGCGACGACTGCCCATGGTCGGTCGCGGTCGCCCTCGTCATTCCTCACCCGCCCGCGCCGAGGTCGCGGCGCGACCCCCGCGCGCCAGCCACGGGTCGACCCCCGCGCGCCGGCCACGGGTCGCGACGCCACGACTCAGCCGGTGGTATCGGTCAGTGAGGACGTCGGGTGGACCAGACTGTTGTCTAGGTCAAGAGCAACTGGGAGCGACCGATGAGTACATCGAAGGATCAGGCGCAGTCCAAGGAATTTCGCCAGGAGCGCCGGGCGCTGAGCCTCTCGATCACCATGGGGATGGCCCTCGCGGTGGTGGGCATCTCGATCGGGATCATCGGCGGGTCCCAGATCGTCCTGTTCGACGGTTTCTACACCTTCTTGGGTATTGGCTTGACCTGGATGGCGATGCGCGTGTCGCACTTGGTGGAGGAGGGGCCGACCATCCGCTACCCCTACGGGCGCGAGGCGTTGGTGCCGCTCATCATCGGCATCGAGGGCGTGGCGCTACTGGCGACGTGCGCCTACGCAAGTTTTAACGCGGTTCTCTCGATCATCGGTGGGGGCACCGCGCCACCCGACGGTTGGAGCTTCAGCTACGCCGTCGTCGCCCTGGCCATCCCGTCGTTCATCTGGTGGCGGCTGCGACGCGTGGCGCAACGCTCGGAACTCGTTCGCGCCGAGGCGACCCAGTGGCTCTCGGGGGCGGCGCTGGGACTGGCCATCTTGCTGGCCTTCATCGCGGCTTCGATGATGACCGGGACGAGTTGGGCCCTCGGCGCGAAATACGTCGACCCGTCGCTGGTGATTGGCGCGTGCTTCCTCTTCGTGATCCCGCCCGCGGGGATGGTGCGCACCACGTTCATTGAGTTGATCGAGGGTGTCCCCGATCCCGAGCTCCAAGAGACCGCCAAACTCGCCCTGGACCACGTGGCGTTCCAGTTCGGTCTGACCGACCGCCACATGCGTATGACCAAGATCGGACGCAAGTTCTACGTGGAGATCGATTTCGTCGTCGATCCGACCTGGACCGTGGCGCAGTCCGATCAGGTGCGTCAGGTGCTCTTTCGCATGCTCAAGTCGATCCCGCACGATCTGTGGTTGACCCTGGAGTTCACGGGCGACCGCGCATTGGTCGACTGAGTCGCGCCGCGCGTCGACGTCGCCGGCGAGGTCACTTCTCGACGAGACCGCCGGGGGCCTGGGCGCGCCGCTTGACGAAGTTGGCGATGCTCTGGCGCAGGTCGCCGTGCGCGGCGAAACTGGTGTCGCGCAGTTCCGCGGTGTCGACGGCGACGCGACCCGCGACGGCGTCGAGGACCTGGCGATTGCCGGTGGCCGCGGTGAAGGACCACGTCGCGATGTTCGCCGCGTACTCCAGGGCGCGCGTGCGAACTTGGTCGCGTCCAACGATCTCGGTGACGAGTCCGATCGACAGCGCGGTGTCGGCCGAGACCTCTCGCCCCGCCAGGAACATGGCGCGGGCGAAGCTGTCGCCGATGATGTCGCGCACCAGCCGGATGCCGGCCTCGGAGTAGACCAGTCCCAACTTGGCCGCGGGGACCGCGAACCGGGTCTCGGGGCTGGCGATGCGGATGTCCGCCGAGAGCGCCAGTTCGAGGCCCCCTCCGATGACGTTGCCGTGCAGGGCGACGACGATGGGGAGCACCGACGTACGCAGGGGAGCGAAGTTGCGCTCGTGGGCGATGAGGTCGTCCGCGGAGCCGTGGGAGGCCTCGACGAGGTCGTAACCCGCGCAGAAGTCCGGCGGCTGCGCGGTGATGACGATCACCCGGGTGCCGTGGGGCGGAAGCGCGACGAGTTGCTCGATCGCGTCGATCGTGCTGCGGCCCAGGACGTTGCGCCGATTCCCGCCGCTCAGGCGAATCTCGAGCACACCGTCGGTCACCTTCTCCGCGACGACGGTCGTGGCGGGCGGGACGGCGAGGCGCGGGTGGCGCCGGGCGCGCACCCATTTCGTGGAGCGACGCCAACGGTCGTCGAGTCTCGTGCGCGTCAGCGACACCGTCCGTCCGATTCGAGTCATCGTGCTCACCAGCGCCTCTTCTCCATTGTAGGTAGACCTCGCGCGACATCGACGCGCCCGCGGGCGGCGGGGTTCAGCGGCTCACTCATGGTCGAGTAGTTCGTGGCGCACTTGGGACGAGTGCTCACCCAGCGTGGGTGGCGCCAGGCGCAGCGTCACCTCACTGCGTCCAAACCGCAGGGGGCTCCCGGGCAACTCGATCGGACCGAGGGTCGAATGCTGCGCGCGCCAGACGAGGTTCTGTTGACGCACCTGTTCGGTGGCGTAGACCTGATCGATGGTCTTGACCTGACCCGCCGGGACGCCCGCCTCGTCGAAGACCGCCAGCCACTGGGCGACGTCGCGCGTGCGCAGGGTCGGTGCCATCAGTGAGTGCAGTTCCTCCTGGTGCGCGATGCGCGACGCGTTGGTGGCGAATCGCTCGTCGCCGGCTTCGAGGTCCACCAGGGGCGCGAAGCGCGACCAGATGGCGTCGTTGCCGACGGCGATGACGATCGGCGCGTCCAGGGCGTCAAAGACGCCGTAGGGGCAGACGGTGGGGTGTTGGTTGCCCGAGGGCGGCGGCACCTCTCCCGCCACCAGGTAGCGCGTGCCTTGGAAGGTGTGCAGCCCGATCTGCCCCGCGAGTAGCGAGGTCGAGACGCGTTGTCCGCGCCCGCTGGCGGCGCGCTCGAGGAGTCCGGCCAGGATGCCGATGGTGCCGTAGAGGGCCGCGGTGATGTCGGCGATCGGGACGCCGACCTTGAGCATGGGGCCCTCGGGCGTGCCGGTGACCGACATCAGCCCGCCTTCGGCCTGGAGGATGTGGTCGTAGCCGACGCGTCGGCTGTCGGGACCATCGTCGCCAAATCCACTGATCGAGAGCCGCACGAGTGAGGGGTTGATCGCCTCGAGGGCGCCATCGCCTAGACCCAACCGGTCCATGACCCCGGGGCGGAAGTTCTCGATGACCACGTCGGCCCACTTGAGCATTTCCTCGATGAAGGGCCGTTCCTTCGGGTCCTTGAGATCGACGTCGACGCTGCGCTTGTTGCGGTTCGCCGAGAGGAAGTAGGTGCTCTCGCGTCCCTCGGGCGTATCGATGAAGGGTGGTCCCCACTTGCGGGTGTCGTCACCGCTTCCGGGCTGTTCGACCTTGATCACCTCGGCGCCCAGGTCGCCCAGGATCATCGCGGCGTAGGGGCCCGCGAGGACCCGCGAGAGGTCGAGCACGTGGGTACCCGCCAATGGACCGCGCGACGTGGGCGCTTCGTGGGACGACTGCTCATTGCTCAAGGGAATCGTTCCTGTTCACTGGGTGGAGAAGTCGGTCGTGGCCCGGGCCGGCTCGTCGACGCCGCGCCGCCGCGGGATTGCGGCCACGGGGCGTCGACGAGCCGAGGAGGGCGACTACTTGATGCCGTCCGCGCGAAGCACCGCCAGGCACGAGGCCGTCGTGGTGCAGTTGGTGACGTCGCCGAGCACCTTGGCCGACAGGGGAGTGCCCTGAACCTCGTTGCCCGTGCTCGCGTTGGCGATGAAGGGCGCGTAGGGGCCAAAGGTGTTGTGGAACTTGTTGTAGTCGATGCTCCCGCTCGCGCCCTCGTAGTTGATCTTCTTGTGGGCCTTGATCAGGTTGACGCAACTGGCGTAGGAGTAGCACGCCGTCCCCGGAGGATTGGTCACCTTGGTCATGTCTCCCGCGACGGTGGTGCCGTTGAAGGTCTTGGCGTAGGTGTCGGCCAGGGCCAGGGTGATCACCGCGTCGTAGGCGTAGTTGGCGCCCGACAGGGGACCCGCCGCCGCCTGGCTCGGGAACATCTTCTTGAACCCGGCCATGAACACGTTGTTGGCGGTGCCGGTGACCGAGGTCCCCATCACCGAGGTCAGCGTCGAGTGTGCTCGAGCCGTGCCGAAGGCCTTGATGTAGTCGCTACTCGTCGTCACGTCCGTGCCGATCCAGGGGATCTTCGAACCCAGCTGGCTGAACTCCGTCGAGAGCACGGCCACGGTGGGCGCGTCGGTCTGCGAGAAGATCACCTGGGGCTTGTCCGAGATGACTTGGGCCACCGTGTTGGTGTAGGACGACTGGTCCGCAGTGATGATGTAGGTGTGGATCACCGTGCCGCCGAGCTTGATGAACGTCGTCTTGACCGGCGCCACGATGGTCTGGGCCGCCGCGTCGGAGTAGAACAGCAGGTCGGCGGTCTTGTAGCCCTTGATGTGCGCATAGGTCGCCATCGCCACGCCGAGCTGGGAGTCCGACGGGCTGTCGCGGAACAAGTACGGGTCCGTCTGGTGGTCGCGACCGGTGTCGCCCCCTTGGAACTCGTCAATGATCTTGTTCGCCTTCAACACCGGTTCCACCGCGTTGATCTCCTGCGTGGTCGGTCCGATGATGCCCGCGATCCCACCGCCCGAGAGCAGCTTGAGCAGGGCGGTCTTGCCCTCCACCGGGTCACACCCCGTGTCGCCCTGTGGAATCGAGAGTTTCTTGCCGAGGACCCCGCCCGCCGCGTTGACCTGCGCCTGGGCGATCTGGGCACCCTGATAGATGCCCTCGCCCAGACTGGCCAGCGGTCCGGTGAAGCACGACAAGACGCCGTACGACACGGTGCCCGAGGATGCTCCAGCATTCGCGCTCAGTCCGACCGTGAGTCCCGTGCCGGCCAACGTGGCGAGCGCCAACGCGCTCGACATGGTGCGCACGGAGACGAATCTGTTTCTCTTTCTCACTTCATTCCCCCCCTTTAGTTTGTTGCCTCTCTGAT
>JAJZFO010000119.1 GCA_021805305.1 Actinomycetes bacterium
CTGGAGAGCCTCCCACCCGTACGCCACGTTCGCGGCGAGTCGGTGGACCAAGTTTCGTTCATCGTCGTTGAAGTACGACACCTCTCGCGCGTAGACCGACAACAGCCCTCGGATCTCGCCATTGATATGCAAGGGGAGGGCGCCGGATGAGCGATAGCCGATGCGCACCGCCGCGTCGCGCCACGGTGCCATCTTCGCATCACTCAAGATGTCCGTGGAGAACTCATCGAGTCCGTGGCGAAGCGCGCGCCCACCTATTCCTTCTCCCAGGGGCCCCTCGCGTGAGGAGATGAGAAGGTCACGAAGATAGTCCTGCGCCCCGTCGCCCGCGTGAGCGACCTCCGTGAGGTACTGCGTGGCGGGGTCCAGCACGCCGATCCACGCCATCACAAATCCCCCCTGTTCGACGGCAATTGACGTCGCCCCGCGGAAGAGCTCGGACACGGACCGGGCGCGGAAGACTGCTTCGTTGGTCTCCGCCAAGACCGTCGCCAATCGACGTTGACGCTGCAGCTGATCAAAGAGACTTCGAATGGCGTCGTCCGCGGCTTTTCGCTGCGTCGCGTCTTGAAAGATGACCGTCAGATCTGTCGGCGAGGGAAATGTTCGAACGGCAAACCAGCGCTGGAGGTCCTCGGAGTAGGCGTCGAATTCGGTGTCCTCGTGACGCTCCATTGATCGACGGAATTGCGCTTCGAAAACCGTGTCGACGCTGCGGGGAAACTGTTCCCAGATCACGGTACCGATGAGCGATGCCGCGTCGCGCTCGACGAGCCGGGCGCCACCGGAATTGACGAAGGTGAATCGCCAGTCGCCATCGAGGACGAAGACGCCGTCGCTGATTCTCTCGAGGACGTCCGCACCGGGTTCGATCGGGATCGAAGCCATGAACCCCCCTCACAGCCTCAAGGTTCCTTCCTTGACAGTAACCCGCCATCGTCTCCTCATGACTTCTGATTTGGTCAATTTCCTCAACCGCCACCAATAGTGACGCGGCGCACGCTTCTCCTCAGGGGTACCGAGCAACAACCCCGCCGCCACGTGGCGTCGTGGCGCGTGGTCTGACAACGCCGGGGCGCCGGTCCTCGCTGGATTGGCCCGGTGCTCGAGGCGCCGGTACGGTGAGTGAATGCCCGACGTCGACCTCAGTGCCCTCTCGGATGAACGGGGCGGCTCGATTCCCCTGCGGGGCTTCCTGGCGATTCCCGACGGTGAGGGCCCTTGGCCGGGCGTGGTCCTCATTCACGAGATCTTCGGGGTCGACGACGTCATGCGCCGCCAGACCATGCGGCTCGCCGCTGCGGGCTATCTCACGTTGGCCATCGACCTCTATTCCGCCGGGGGCGCCGCTCACTGCCTCGTCTCGACGATGCGCTCGCTCTTCAGTGGCACCGGTCGGGCCCACACCGACATCGAGACCGCGCGCCGCTGGCTGCTCGATTGGCGTGATTGCACGTCGAAGGTCGGCGTGATCGGCTTCTGCATGGGCGGGGGCTTTGCCCTGGTGGCCGCCACCACGGGCTTCGACGCCGCCGCCGTCAACTACGGTCAGCTGCCCAAGGACGTCGAGCACGCGCTGGCCACGGCCTGTCCCATCGTGGCGACCTACGGCGCGCGCGACCGGACCCTGCGGGGCGCGGCGGCGACGCTCGACGAGGCACTCACCCGGGCTGGCGTCGCCCACGACGTCCAGGAGTACGCCGGGGCGGGTCACGCCTTCATGAACGACGCGCCCGTCGGTCCGCGGCCCCTTCGCCCGCTGCTGAGGGTGGCGGGGATGGTGCCTCATCCCGACGCGGCCGCCGACGCGTGGCGTCGGATCGAGGAGTTCTTCGAGCGCTACCTGGCCCCGCCCGACTAGGTCGCGGCCGGGTCCTCGCCCTTCTCGCGCCAATAATCGTCGTAGACGCCCAGCAACGCGTCGATGACCTCTGACCGCAGGTCGTCGAACTCGATCCGGCCGGTCAATTCGATCGTCGCGCGCATCTCCTCGAGATAGGTCGCGCACGCGTCGCAGGCGGCGAGATGCCTCTCGAGGCGCCGTCGGTCGCGCCGCGACAGACGTTCCTCGAGGTAGTCGCCGATGAGCCCCACCGCATGACGACAATCGATGTCCCTGATGCGCGCCATCAGCGAACTCCCTTCGCAAAACGCTCCAACTCTTCGCGCAACTGCGCGCGCGCCCGATGAAGCACCACTCGGACGTTGGCCTCGGAGAGACCCAGTAGTGACGACACCTCGCGAGTTGATAGTCCTTCGACGTCTCGCAACGTTACGACCGAGCGCTGTCCGTCGGGCAGCGCGGCGATGGCCCCGCGCAGCGCGTCGCCCACCTGCGCGCGCGACTCGCCCTCGGCCAGGAGATCGGCGAAGGACGGCGGGGGCTCCTTCCACATTCCCTCACTGTTGAACCGGCTGGCCGCGACCGGATCGGTGTGATCGACCGGAATCTGGCGCTTCTCTCGCGTACCGGTGGAACGCGCACGATTGGCCGCGATGTGAAAGAGCCAGGTCTTGAAACTCGACCGGCCTTCGAACCGTTCGGCGCCGCGTAGCACCGCTATCCAGGTGTCTTGGGCCACGTCCTCGGCCGTGGCCACCGTGTTGACGTAGCGACGCGCGATCTGAACCAGGGTCGACTGATAGCGCTCGACCAAGACGCGAAACGCCCCGCGATCGCCCGCGAGGAATCGCCGCAACAGGTCTTCGTCGTCCACGCCTCAAGACCGTAGCGGAACACCTCGCCCGTGCGCGGCGACGCCGCGGCGACCCCTAACTCACCCTCGAGCTCGAGCCCCCACCCCGCGCACGAGGGTGAGTTAGCGTAGGCCTAGAACCGAAGGAAGAGACATGCCCCTGGACCGTGCAGCCCTATCCGACCTCGAGCGCGAGAAGGCCTCGGTCTTTCATTCGTGGTCGGCGCAAAACGCCATCAATCCCCTGATGGTGCGCGACGCCCAGGGCGTCTTCGTGACCGATACCGACGGTCACACCTACCTGGACTTCTCCTCGCAGTTGGTGAACGTCAACATCGGCCACCAGCACCCCGCCGTCGTCGCCGCCATCAAGGCCCAAGCCGACCTGCTGTGCACCGTCGCTCCCCAGCACGGCAACGTCGCACGAACTCACGCCGCCGAATTGATTCTGGACCATTCCTTCCCAGGAGCTCAGAAGGTCTTCTTCACCAACGGAGGCACCGAGGCCGTCGAGCACGCGGTGCGCATGGCGCGCCTGCACACGGGGCGCCACAAGGTCCTCGCGCGATACCGCAGCTATCACGGTGCGACGACGACCTCGATCAATCTGACCGGTGATCCTCGCCGGTGGGCCAACGACGAGGGGACCGCCGGGGTCGTCCACTTCTTCGGGCCCTACCTGTATCGCTCGGAGTTCTACGCCACCACCGAGGCGCAGGAGTGCGAGCGGGCCCTGGCGCACCTCAGGTCCACCATCGAGTTCGAGGGGCCCGCGACCATCGCCGCCATCATCCTCGAGTCCGTTCCGGGGACCGCGGGCATCATGGTCCCGCCGCCGGGCTACCTGCGCGGCGTGCGTGAGCTCTGCGACCGCTACGGCATCGTCTACATCGCCGACGAGGTGATGGCGGGATTCGGGCGCACCGGTTCCTGGTTCGCCTACCAGCAACACGACGTGACCCCCGACCTCGTCACGTTCGCCAAGGGCGTGAACTCGGGATACGTCCCGCTGGGCGGCGTGGTCATCAACGAGGCCATCTGCGCGACCTTCGCCGACCGGGTGTACCCCGGAGGTCTCACGTACTCCGGCCACCCCCTGGCCTGCGCCTCCGCCGTCGCCTCGATGACCGCCATGGCCGAGGAGGGCATCGTGGAGAACGCGCGAGCGATCGGCGACGAGGTCCTACGCCCCGGCCTGTTGGCGCTCGCCGAGAAGCACCCGGTGATCGGCGAGGTTCGTGGTCTGGGCGTCTTCTTCGCCCTTGAGCTGGTCACCGACCGGGCGACGCGCGCGCCGCTCGCTCCCTACGGGGCGAGCTCGGCGGCGATGAACGAATTGGTGGCCGCGTGCCGGCGCGAGTCACTGCTGATCTTCAACAACTTCAACCGCATCCACGTCGTACCTCCGTGCACGATCACGGCGCAGGAGGCGCGAGAAGGTCTCGAACGGCTCGACCGCGCGTTGGCGCAGGTGGACTCCTACTACCAGGGCTGAGCGATCGATCCGGTGCGGGCGCCGTCCTAGACTCATGGCCCGTGTCGCCCCTCCTCACCCCCCACGACGTCCAGGCGAGCAAGGTCCCCGACGTCGGGGTCGGATTCTGGTGCATCAAACTGCTCTCGACCGCGATGGGCGAGGCGACCTCTGACTTTCTGGTCCATCACTTCTGGCCCCCGGGGGTCGTTCTGATCGCCGCCGCGGTCTTCGCCGCGAGCCTCCTCTGGCAGTTCAGCCGCCCGCGGTACCAGACCGGGACGTACTGGTTCACCGTCGTGATGGTCAGCGTCTTTGGCACGATGTGCGCCGACGTGGCGCACGTGGGGTTCGGGATCGCCTATTCGATCTCGACGACGATCCTCGCGCTCGCGCTCGCGCTGATCTTCTTCCTCTGGCATCGGGTGGAGGGGACGCTATCGATCCACTCGATCACCACGACGCGTCGCGAACTCTTCTACTGGGCCGCGGTCACGACGACCTTCGCGCTCGGCACGGCGACTGGCGACCTGACCGCGGTCACCCTGCACCAGGGATACTTCTCCTCGGGGGTCATCTTCACCGCACTGTTCGTGCTCCCGGGGCTCGCCTACCCCGTCGCGCACCTCAACGCGGTCGTGGCGTTCTGGGTGAGCTACGTCTTGACCCGACCGCTGGGCGCGTCCTACGCCGACTGGCTCGGCGTCTCGCACGCCCGAGGTGGCCTCAATTGGGGGCCGGGCAACGTCGCACTGGGCTTCTCACTCGCGATCGTCGCGGGGATCGTGATGCTCGCGCGCGCCGAGCGCCACGCGGCGAGGGGCCACCGATAGGCTGACAACGTGCCTGCTATCTCCGTCGACAACCCTCTGGAACTGCCCAAAATCATCGCCGCCACCGAGTCGCGGCGCCCGCGACGCGTGAAGTCGATCACCACCGCGCCACGGGGCCTCGAGGGCGAGGGCTTCCCGGTGCGACGCGCGTTCGCCGGAGTGGACCAGCGTGATCTGGACCCCTTCATCCACATGGACCAGATGGGCGAGGTCGACTACGGTCCCGGCGAGCCCAAGGGCACCCCTTGGCACCCCCATCGGGGCTTCGAGACGGTGACCTACATGATGGAGGGTACGTTCCTGCACCAGGACTCCATCGGTGGCGGTGGCGTCATCCAAGACGGGGCGACGCAGTGGATGACGGCGGGAGCGGGCATCTTGCACATCGAGCGGCCACCGGACGCGCTGATCGACTCGGGGGGCCTCTTCCACGGCATCCAACTCTGGGTGAATCTGCCAGCCAAGCTCAAGATGACCAATCCGCGTTACCAGGACATCGGCTCACGCGAGGTGGCGCTCGTCACCAACGAGAACGGCGACGCGATCATTCGCGTGATCGCCGGGTCGTTGGGTGAGCACGAGGGCCCCGGCTCCACGCACACCGCCATCACCCTGGTGCACGCCTCCGTGATGCCGGGGGGTCAACTGGTCCTACCCTGGAACCACGACTTCAACGCCCTGACCTACGTGCTCGCCGGCAGCGGCACGGTGGGCGCGGAGGGTTCACCCATCGCGACCGGACAGATGGCCGTGCACGTGGATGGTGACGTGGTCATCCTCTCGGCGGACGAACGTCAGGACTCGCGCACCCAGGCCTTCGAGGTCCTGCTCCTGGGAGGCGAAGCCATTGGCGAGCCGGTGGCGATGTACGGGCCCTTCGTCATGAACACCCGCGCCGAACTCCAACAGGCGTTCGACGACTACCAGGCCGGACGCCTGGGCCAGATCCCCGCCGACCACATCTGAGCGTTCGCTCAGCGATATCGGGTCGCCAGGTAGAACGCCGCGAACAGCGCGACCAGTCCGAGGGCGAGGTACCACGGCGACGTGGAGCCCGGCAGGACCTGGAGGTAGTTGAGCGTGATCACCAGCACCCCGAAGATCATCAGGTCCAGCAGGACCCAGCCGAACCAGTGGGGCGAGTGATCCTTCGAATGCGTGACCTTCTTAGTGATCCGGCCCCGCTCGTGCGGGTCGACGTAGCGACCAACGGTCTTGGCGGCCTTGTGCGAACCGGATTTAGCCATGACAGCGATGTTAGTCAAACGGCTGACTCAGCCGTTTGAACCAGCGTTCGCATTCGATGGGGTCGTGGTCGTCGTTGTCGAACCCGTGGCACCGGTGACGCCGCTCACGCCCGTGGTCCCCGTCACTCCGGTCCCGCCGGTCACGCCCGTGACGCCGGTCAGCCCCGTCGGTCCGGCGGTCTGACAGTACTGCAGGGTGATCGTCGAGCCGTAGGGGGCCAGTTGTCCACGTCCCACGCTCTGGCTGACGACCTCATCGACC
>JAJZFO010000025.1 GCA_021805305.1 Actinomycetes bacterium
GTCGAGCACTAGCTGGCGTTGCAGGTTCTGAGAGTCCTCCACCGTGCCCAGGAGTCGATTGAAGACCCGGCGCAGTCGCCCGAGTTCGTCGACGTCGCCCTCGACGAGGCGACGCGACATGTCACTCGTCTCGGCGATGTCCTCGATGTCGTCGGTGACGTCTTCGAGGGGGTGCAGGGCCGCCCGGGCCAGGAGGACGCCGAGTGAGAGCGCCATGAGCAGCACGCCCGCTGACACGAACAGCAGGGTTCGCACGAGTCGCCGCAATTCGGCGATCTGACCTTCGAAGGGGACGAGGTACACGTCAGCGGCGGCGGTGGGCAGGGTGAAGTCGCTGTTGCCGCCCGCGACCACGGTGCCCACGGGCAGACCGACGATCAGTTCGCGCCAGGCCTGGTTATTGAACTCGATGGTGCGAAAGGTGGAGCCCTTGACCTTGCCCTTGGCGTAGGCCGTGACGGTGGTATCAATCAGGGCCGTGGCCGTATTGGTGGGGCTGACCACCCCATTCGCGAGGACCAAGAAAGAAGGGGCCCCGCCGAAGTTGTCGTCACTGTGCTGGTAGGCCTGCAGCAGGGATTCGTCGACGGAGTGGGTGAGGGCGTTGCGGGTCGTGAGGAAAGAGGTCAGACTCGCCAGGACGACGGCCAACGCCGCCGCGATGACGGTCGCGGCGATGACGCGACTACGAAAGGTCATGCAGGGCGCAACGCGTATCCCACGCCGCGCACCGTCTGGATCAGACGCGCCTCGTTCCCCTCTTCGAGCTTGCGACGCAAATAACCGATGTAGACGGCGAGGGAGTTGGTACCCGAGTCGAAGGTGTAGCCCCAGACGAGGTCGAGGATCTGGTCGCGGGTCAGCACCTGACGCGGGTGCTGCAAGAAGAGTTCGAGCAGGTCGAATTCAATCTTGGTGAGTTCGATCACGCGCTCGCCGCGGCGTACCTCGCGGGTGCCCGGGTTCAGCGTGAGGTCCTCGAAGCGCAGGACGGTGTCGTCACCCTCGGTGGTCTGACGGCGCCGCAGCAGAGCGCGCAGTCGCGCCAGCAGTTCCGCGAGGTCGAAGGGCTTGACGAGGTAGTCGTCGGCACCCACGTCGAGGCCTTCGACGCGGTCGTTGACCGCGTCGCGTGCGGTCAGCATGAGGATCGGCGTGGCGTCGCCCGCGCGTCGGATTCGCCGACAGACCTCGAGGCCGTCGATGTCGGGCAGCTGCAGATCCAAGACGATGGCGTCGGGGGCTCGCAATTGGACCGCGCGCAGGGCACTCGATCCGTCCTCGAACAATTCGACGTCGTAGTTCTCCATCCGCAACGCGCGACCGAGGGCCGTGCGAATCGCGGCGTCGTCGTCCACGATAGCGACGTAGGCGTTGCTAGTAGGTAGGTTGGTCACGGGCTTTCCTTTGCGCAGCGCTCAGGCTCTAGTGTGGTGTGTTGGTGTTAGAGGTCTTTCGGGTTTCATTAAGAATCGAGGAAGATTGCTCTTACCCTAGATGGCGGGTAGTTCAATTGGCAGAACGGCGGACTTTGAATCCGTAGGTTGGAGGTTCGAGCCCTCCCCCGCCAGCGCTGTAAAAGCCTGATAACCCAGTAGATTGATGATTCTCGCACCGTTGCGGACCCGAGAAGATCCCGTGATCAGCGATTCCTCCGATCTCGGACACCCCTTGATCTCTCGCGGAGTGATGCCGAAGTGACGCGAGCGCGCCGTGGGACGTGAACGCCTCGTCTCTTCTCGTGACGCCCCGACGCGCGCGCCACTGGACGGATGGGCGAACGGCCGAGTCTCCTCAGGCACCGGTGCCCCGCGGGGCCAACGTAGTCTCGACTCATGACACACGACGTCGGCGATTGCGAATCGTTGCGGTACGTCAGTAATCGCGCCTGGTGGACGCCGGCGCCGTTGGTGCTTCTTCTGGTACCGAGTCAGATCCACGCGAACCACGTTCGATGGTGGCCCCTCTTGGACTCGGGTCTGCTCGTCCTCCTCCTCGGCTTCCTCTACGTCGCTACCCA
Source organism: Actinomycetes bacterium (assembly GCA_021805305.1). The sequence continues at coordinate 2,021 of JAJZFO010000025.1, forward strand.
CCCGGTGCTCACCTTTTCGCCGCACGTGATAATCCAACGACGGGGGCCGTTTCGCACGAGCATCGATCTGAGCCATCTCACCTCGGTCCGCGTCAGCACCGTGGGGCGCCGGACTTCCCAGTTAGACCCGCAGACGGGTGAGCGGCGCTCCGTGATTCGTTTTGACGTCACGTCCCCGGACGATTGGGCCGGTGCACCACCGGTGCGCGCGATCAGTGTGCGCGACGCACGGGGCCATCACCTGACCCTGGGCGTGTTACGGACGTCGACGTCGCGATGGGGCGCCTATCTCTTGAGTTCGATTCGCGACGACCCCGACGTGGAGGTGGGACCACGCGTCGTCGAATCGCTCGAGAGATTCACCCGCTAGCGGGTAGGCGCCCGACCATGGGGGAGTCGCCCGTCGCCGACGCTCGAGGTGAGCGGTGCGGTGCGCGGTGCGTGAGCGGCACCGTCGCGGGTCCACGATCATTGGCCTGCGGGATCGACGCGACACGACCGACACGCCGCTGGGGCGACGGCGAGCGCCGACGTCGCGTGACTCAGTTCGAGTGATCCCCACCTCGCGGCACGCCTCGGTCGACGGTGACCCATCGCACTACATCCTCGCGGCGATGATGGCCGCGAGTTCTAGGGGGTGCGATCCTTGTATCGAATGACTCGCCCCGGACACCTCGACGATGTCGTCGTGGGGTCGCCGTCGGGAGAATTCTGCGGCGTCCTCGTCGGTCACGACCGAGGACGGGCCCAGAGCCCGTACCAGGGTCACCGGGACGGCGAGTTCTTCGAGCCATTGCCACAGGTCCTCCACGCGCGCGGGCGCGCGCGTGGCCACCTCGTGGCGCTGGTGTCGCCAGACCCACGTTCCGTCGGGTCGCTGTAGGGCGTTGTGCAGGATTCCACGGCGTAGCGAGGCCTCGCTGCGGTCGGGGTTGTAGTGGCGCGTGCGCTCCAGGATCTCGTCGAAGTTGGCGAAGAACTCCGGTCCCTCGACGAATTCGAGGATGTGTCGCGCGCGGTCGGTGGTGACCCCCGGGGTGATGTCGACGAGAAGGAGCCGGCTCACCCGTTCGGGGGACTCGTGCGCGAGCGCGACGCCGACGAGTCCACCGTAGGACATGGCCACGACGGGCAGCGGACCTCGCGTAAGTTCACCCAGCGCCACCGCGACGTCGCGCGCGTGTTCGCGCAGCGCGCGCGGGCCGAAGAACGACGGGTCGGAGTGTCCGTGGTGGGGTAGGTCCAGGGCCACGAGTGGTCGGTCCAGGGCGAGGGCCACGGTATCGAAGGTGTGGGCGTTCTGGGCGCTGCCGTGCAGCAGGGCGAGTTCGGGCGGCCCCTCGCCCCAGACCAGCGCGCTCACCTGGCGCAGACCCTCGACGGCGACGAAGGCCCGGCGCACGTGGGGCGCGCGCGCGGGGAGTCCCCATTCGTCCATGTTCTCCTCGAAGTACGCGAACTCGTCGTAGTCGCCCATCCCCGCATCGTAGAAGAAGTTCACGCGGACGACACCTTGTACCATTGCCGGGTGGAGTCATTGTCAAAGCGCCGTCTCGTCATTGTCACCGGGCGCTGCCACCCCGCCCTCGCGAAGGACATCGCGAACCAGTTGGGCGTCGAACTGACCGAGGCGAATCTGCGCGAGTTCGCCAACGGCGAGATCCACTGCCGTTTCGACGAGTCCATTCGCGGCGCGCACGTGTTCATCATTCAAACCCACTCCTCGCCGGTGAACGACGCCGTCATGGAGCAATTGATCATGATCGACGCCGCCAAGCGGGCGTCCGCCAAGTCGATCACCGCCGTGATCCCCAATTACGGCTACGCCCGTCAAGACCGCAAGTCCACCGGACGAGAGCCCATCACCGCCAAATTGATTGCCGACATGCTCCAGACCGCCGGCGCCAATCGGGTGCTCTCGGTGGACTTTCACTCCGGCCAAATCCAGGGCTTCTTCGACATCCCGGTGGACCATCTGGTGGCCGCGCCGGTGCTCGAGGACTATCTCAAGTCCCACGCCGACACCAACACCCTGGTCGTGGTCGCTCCCGACGCCGGTCGCGTGAAGGTGGCCGAGCGCTACGCCCAACACCTGGGGTGCGACCTAGCCCTGGTGCACAAGACCCGGCCGCGCGGCACGGCCAACGTGGCCGAGGCGCGCCACATCGTCGGCGACGTCGCGGGTCGCCACTGCGTCTTGATCGACGACATGATCGACACCGCGGGCACTATCGTGGCCGCCTGCGACCTGCTCAAGGCCCAGGGGGCTGGTGAGATATGGGTGATGGCCACGCACGCGCTCTTCTCCCCGCCGGCCGTCGACCGTCTCTTCAACGCCCCGGTCAGCCGGGTCATCGTGACCGACACGCTGCCCCTCGGCCCCGAACGACGCTTCGAGAAGCTCGAGATCCTCTCGGTGGCCAGCATCGTGGCCAACGCGATTTCGGCTATTTTTGAGGACTCCTCGGTGTCGGACATCTTCGGCGGCGAGAACCTGCTCTAGGCGCACGGCGCCGCACCGGCGCGGACGGCTAGACTTTTCACCCTGTGCGCGCCCGAGGGACGCGCGGAGAATTCGCACAAGGAGTTGTCATGTCAGAGACCACGTTGCACGCGTCCACGGACCGCGCTCAGGGGAGCCGCAACTCGCGCCGCCTGCGCAGCGCCGGGTCCATCCCGGCCGTCGTCTACGGCGAAGGCGTCACGCCCCTGCCGATTGCCGTCGATGCGAAGAGTTTCCGCACCGCGGTCTCGGGTGAGCAGGGTCTGAACACCCTGATCGACCTGGACGCTAACGGCCAGACGTTCATCGTCATGGCGCGAGAGATTCAGCGTCACCCGGTGCGCGGCACGGTGGCGCACATCGACTTTCAAGTGGTCGACCCCAACAAGCCCGTCGTCGCGGTGATCCCGCTGCACGTGGTGGGCGACGCGGTCGAGGTCCGACACGCCGACTGGGAGATCGACCAGCAGCTCTTCAGTCTCGAGGTGCTCGCCCGCCCCGACCTCATCCCGACCCACGTCGAGGTCGATATCTCGCACCTCACGCCGGGCGCCGCAATCCGCGTGGGCGACGTCATCTTGCCCGCGGGCGTCACGCCCGCCGGGGACCACTCGATCTCGGTCGTGAACACTCACGCGGGCCGAGCGGCCAAGACGGCCGACCAGAAGTCGTAGTCTGCCGTGGCGCTGCGGCGCGCGGTAGTGGGTGCGCGACGCGGGAGCGAGAGCGCGCTGGTCATCGTGGGGCTCGCCAATCCGGGCGAGGAGTACGCGGGATCTCGCCACAACGTGGGCGGTGACGCCGTGCGTCTGCTGGGTGAACGCCACGGCGTCCGCTTCGCCCTCGAACGACGCCAGCGGGCGCTCATCGCGACGCTGAGCGCGCCCGTCGGGGTGGTCACCCTCGCCGTACCCACCACCTACATGAATGAGTCGGGCGCCGCCCTGCCACCCCTCGTGACGCGCACGTCCCTGACTGACCTACGCCGACTCGTGGTGGCGCACGACGACCTCGACCTCGAGCCGGGCCGCCTGCAGCTGCGCTTCGGCGGTGGTCTCGCGGGGCACAACGGCCTGCGCTCCATCACCCAGGTCATGGGCACCCAGGACTTCGCACGCTTGCGCATCGGCATCGGTCGGCCCGCTCACAAGGGTCAGGTCACCGACTACGTGCTCAAGCGTCCCACCGGCGCGGCGAGGGTCGCACTCACCGAGGACGTGGTGCGCGCGGCGGACGCCCTGGAGACCCTGGTGGAATCGGGATTCGACGACGCGCGCCCGCAGATCAACGCCGGCCGTGACTGAGTCGACCGGGCTGCGCCGGGTCCTCGACCTCGTCGCGCCCTCGCTGCGGGCGGCGAACGCCGCGGGGACGTTCGTGCCGAGTAGTTTCGCCACGCCCCTGGCCGTGGGCGCGTACGCGCTCGAGCACGCCGCGACGCTGGTGGTGACGGCGACCTCCACCGAGGCCGAGCAGTTGAGCGTCGCCCTGCGCGCCCTCCTCGGCGAGGCGCGCGAGGTGGCGCTGTTCGCCGCGTGGGACACCCACCCGCTCGAACGGGTGAGTCCCGACAGCTCGGTGATGGCCGAGCGTGCGCTCCTGCGCTGGCGCCTGGCGCGCGCCGAGGCCCCCTCGGTGGTGGTCGCGCCGATTCGGGCGCTGGCGCAAATCCTGCCCCCGGGTGAGCCCGTCGCGCCCCTGCGGGTCGCGCGCGCCAGCCAGCTCGATCGCGACGACTTCGTGGCGCGCGTGGTGGATTTCGGTTATCGCCGAGAGAACCTGGTCGAGCACCGGGCCGAATTCGCCGTGCGCGGCGGAATCGTGGACGTGTGGCCGGCCCACGCGAGCGAGCCGGTGCGCCTCGACTTCTTCGGCGACGAGATCGAACGCCTGACCACTTTCGATATCGCCTCGCAGCGATCACTCGCGGACCTCGACCACGTCGACGTCGGTCCGTCGCGCGAGTGGCTGCTG
>JAJZFO010000298.1 GCA_021805305.1 Actinomycetes bacterium
CGCCTACTCCTACGTCGGGGCGACGAGCACCCTCGCGCCCGACGAGCGTCCCACGGTCGTCGTCGACGTCGGTGGCGGTTCGACCGAACTGGCCGTGCGCCTCGACGGCGTGCTCCAGGGGGTGTCGATGCAACTCGGCTGCGTACGGGTCAGCGAACGGGCGCTCGGCGCGGGGGTCGTCGTCGAATCCGCGCGGGCGGCGACGCGGTCCATGATCGAGAACGAACTCGACCGGGCCGTCGCGACGGCGCCGGTCTTCGCGAGCCTGCGGGGGCTCTCACGACTGGTGGGGGTGGCCGGGACGGTCGCCACCCTGGCCCAACTCGACGCGGGTCGTCGCGACTACGATCGCGCCCTCGTGCACCACCGGCGACTTTCGCGGACGACCGTGCAGACCTGGCGCGACCGCCTGGGTGAGCTGACGCCGACCCAGCGACTCGCGTTGCCCGGCATGGTGCCCGGGCGCGAGGACGTGTTGGTGGCCGGTCTCTTCATCCTCGACGCCGTGATGGCGAGATTGTCCGTCGAGGAACTCCTCAGCTCCGAGGACGACATCTTGGACGGGGTGGCGGCGTCACTGCGCTGATGTGCGCGCCTCGCGCGAACCTGCAACGATAGGGGGATGGGGAAGTGTCCGTGGTGAGCACTCGCGGGAGCGTGCATTCGACGATCAACCTTCACGGCCGACGGGTGATTTTGCGCACGTTGGGCGACGCGGACTACGAGGGGTGGCTCGAGGTGCGCCGACGCTGCCACGAGTGGCTGGTGAAGTGGGAGCCCCGCTCGGCGCACGCCGGGCACCTGGCCGAGGACGAGCGTAGTTTCTCGAGCCGGTGCGCCATCCGCGAGCGTGAGCGCCAGATGGGCACGGGCTTCGGCTTCGGCATCTTCTTCGACGGGCGCTTCGTCGGTGAGATCACCCTGTCCTCGATTCAGCGCGGACCGCTGCAGTCGGCGTTCGTGGGCTACTGGATCGACGAGGCCGTGGCGGGGCGCGGTCTGATGCCCGAGTCCGTGGTGACGGTGCTGCAGTACGCCTTCGACACGTTGCGACTCCACCGCGTCGAGATCAACATCATCCCGCGCAACGCGCCCTCGCGGCGCGTCGTCGAGAAACTGGGATTGCGCTTCGAGGGGATCGCGGAGCGCTACCTCGAGATCGACGGGGCCTGGGAGGATCACGCCCACTACGCGATCACCGCCGAGGAGTGGTCCGACCGCGCGCCACAGTTGGTGGCCGATTGGCTCCTACCGCGCAGTGAGTGACTAGACCGCGTCGAGGACCCGGCCCCGTAGTTCCGTGACCGTCGTGGTGCGTAGGGTTCCCCCGAGGTCGTGCGCCACGCCCACGGCCGCGACCGCGGCGTCGCGCGGCACCACGATGAGGTCGCACTCTGGCCCGCGCGCCACCACCAGTCCCGCGGCGCGCGCGCTCAGGGCCGCGCGGCGCACCTCGTCCAGCGCCACGCCGGGGCTCACCTCGACGGCCGCGCACCGGTACGACGTGCGGGTGATCCCGCGCAGGTCGCGCAGGAGTTGGCGGGTGCCGTAGGCCAGGTTGACGGTGGAGCCCCCGATATCGTCCCAGGTGACCTCGACCGTCTCGACCGCGAAGCCGAGTTGGTGGGCGAGGAAGAAGAGTTCGACGTCGTAGGCGAAGCCGGTGACAAATCCCAACTGGGCGAGGAGTCGACCCGCGGCGAGGTCGAAGCCCTTGCACCCGCACTGCGTGTCGCGAACCCTGACCGGGGTGTAGTGGCGAACGAGGCGATGAAAGGCGGCGCCGGACAACGTGCGCCGCAGTTCGTCGTAGTGAATTCGCCCGTGGCGCGCGCGCGACCCCGGGGCGAACGCCACGCGTTCGAGTGTCGCGAGGATCGCGGCGAAGTGCTCGGGCCGGATCGACATGTCGGCGTCGGCGACGATGACCCGTGGCGCGCGCGCGTGCGCCATTCCGGTGCGCACCGCCGCACCCTTGCCCAGGTTGTGGGGGTGCTGGACGAGGCGGAAGTGCTCGAGGTGGCCGTAGACCCGGTGCGCGACGCGTAACGTATCGTCACTCGATCCGTCGTCGACCATCACGATCTCGGTGCGGTCGGTCCCGATGACCTCGAGGGTGGGGCGCAGGCGTTCGAAGCCCGCGGCGAGACGGGCCGCTTCGTTGTAGGCCGGTATGACCAGCGACTGGTTCGGTGAGCTCATGGGGCTAGGGGCGCGCCGCGCCGACGAGTCCCCCGGTGAACATCGGTGCGAGTGAGACGGTGGTCCCGGTGTAGGGGGCCGCGATGATCGTGCTCGAACCCCAGGTGCCCGCGCCGACGTACATGACGACGTGGTCGACCGCGTTGTCGCCGTCCAGGTTGTAGTAGTAGAGCAGGTCGCCCGGTTGGAGTTGGTTGAGCGCGATGTGCGGCAGGGTGGCCCACTGCTCCTCGGTCGTGCGCGGCATGGAGTACCCCGCCTGCGCCCAGGCCCACTGCACCAGACCCGAACAGTCAAAACCCACGCCCGAGGTCTCCCCACCCCAGACGTAGGGCACGCCGATCTGTCGCTCGGCGAAGGCGACCGCCGCCTCGCCCGCGCTCGAACCGGCGGGGGAACCCGCGATCAAGTTCGTCACGACGGGCGGCGTGTTGGCGGTGATCGCGGCGATGACCAAGTTGGCGGCGGGTTGACCGCCGACGGAGGAGGCCGCGGCCACCGCCGAGGCCTCGGCGCCGGTGTCGCGCACCCGCGCCGCCGCGGCCCCGGCGGCGACCTCGTAGGCGATGATCTGGGACCGCAGCGACGAGGTGACGGCGGTGAGGGTCTGACGGGTCTGGTCCGCGGCGGCGATGTTCTGCGCCAGGAGGTTCTGGAGGTCGGTGGTCTCGGTGTTCGCGTGGGCGCGCTGGGTGGCCAATTGGCCGATCTCGGTGAAGAGCTGGGCGCGCTGGCTGTCGAGCTTGACGCGCAGCGCGTTGAGGTCACCGACCACCAGGGAGTCGAAGACCTGACGCGCGCCCGCCGAGTTCACGTTCTGGTTGAAGAGCGCGACGGCCTGTGAGGTCGAGGTGCCGAAGACGTAGGACTGCACGACCGCGGTGACCAGGTGGTGCGTCGTGGTGGCCACCACCCCTCGTTCGACGCGCTCGCGCGCCTGGAGGGTGACGATGCTGGCCGTGAGGCTGGCGAGCTGGGCCTTAGCGGCGTCGTACTCGTTGGCGGTGATCTCACTCGACTTCTGTTGACGCGCGAGTTGCGCGGACAGTGCGGCGATCTCGGACTTGGTCTGGGCGATGGACTGCGCCCCCGCGACACCGGGGACCACCGGCACCAATGAGGCGAGCACCACGGCGAGCGCGCCCGCGAAGAACCTAATGAGGGGAGACGTGCCCCGACAACGCACGGTTTTCATCCCACAATCCTACTGAACCCTCTCCCACGCACACGATGAATTCACCACGGGGGATGCGTTAGCGTTAGGTGGCCGCCGCGCGTGGGGGCGTAGCCCAATTGGCAGAGGCAGGGCGCTTAAACCGCCTCCAGTGAGGGTTCGAGTCCCTCCGCCCCTACGACGCGTCGCGAACCGCCCCCGCCCCGTGTCGCGGGGTTTTGCTATTCCTAGGAAATTCTTACCCGGGTGCCGCGCCACCAGGGGATCGACCTCGGCCACGCGACCTCGAGGGTCGACGCGGTTGCGCCCGTTCGGCCCCGTGCTCAAACGTCGAGCGTGAGCGACACCGGACAATGGTCTGATCCCATTAACTCCGCGTGGATCTCGGCCGCGCTGACGCGCGCGGCGATGCCGCGCGACACGAGGAAGTAGTCGATGCGCCAGCCGACATTACGCTCGCGCGCCGCCGAGAAGTTGGACCACCACGTGTAGTGGCCGTTGCCCTGGGTGAACATGCGAAACGAGTCCACGAAGCCCGCGGCCAGGAGCTCCTCGAAGCGCTGGCGCTCCTCGTGCGTGTAGCCCGCCTTGCCCACGTTGGCCTTGGGGTTGGCGAGGTCGTCGGGCGTGTGCGCGACGTTGAGGTCGCCACAGACCACGACCGGTTTCTTCTTCTCGAGTCGCTGGAGGTACGCGAGGAAGGCCGGGTCCCACTGCTCGTGACGCTGGCGGAGCCGACTGAGATCGCCCTTGGCGTTGGGGGTATAGACCGTGACCAGGTAGAACTTTTCAAACTCCGCGGTGATGGTGCGACCTTCGTCGTTGGGGTTGCCGAATTCGTCCTGCCCCAGTGAGTACTTCTTGACGAGGGCGGCGGGGAGACCGGTCGCCACACTCAGGGGCGTCGTCCGCGTAAAGAGCGCCGTACCCGAATAGCCCTTCTTCTGCGCGGAGTGCCAGTACTCTTCGTAGCCCTCGAGCACGTGTTCGGATTGGTGCTGTTCGGCCTTGATCTCCTGGAGGCAGATGACGTCGGGCGAGAGCGCCGCCACGAAGGGAGCGAAGAGTCCCTTGCGCTGCACCGCGCGAATACCGTTGATGTTCCAGGAGACCAAACGCATACGACATGGTACCCAGTGGGGTGCGCGATCAGGGCGCGTGAGGGTGCAAAACGCCGGTGTTTACGGGCGTGGCGCGACGTTCCGACGAGGTCGGAGCGAATTTTTAGTAGCGTTGCCTCCGTGGCTAAGAGCGCAACAGGTAAATGGGTCAGTAAGGTCGGAGCCTCGGGAGGCAGCAAGGCGTATAAGAAGACGCGCCCGAGCAACTACTACGCGGTCCTGGTGATGATCGTGGTCGTGGGCCTCGCCGCCACCATCTTCTCGCGCTACGACTACCAGCACCCCGCCACGGCGGCGACGGGCACCCCCCCCACGGTGGGCACCACCTGGTTCGCCGCCTTGAATATCGACGTGTGTGGCGTGCCGCTACCCGCGCTGAAGGCCGACCCGAACAGCATCTACGGCCTCAAGGTCCAGCAGGCGAACGTCATCCAGGTCTCGCCGGTCTCGGCCGCGGACGCGGGCGCCCACGCCACCCTCGGCCAGTTCGCGGTGGAATACCCGGGTCTGGTCGCGAGTTCGAGTGAACTCGCGATTCCTAACGCCGCCGGCGTGGCCAACGCGGCGACGACCTACCGCAACGGTCAGCTGTGCCCGACAACCTCGAAGTACGCGCACCAGGCGGGTCAGGTGCAATACGCCTACTGGACGTCGTTCGGCCAGACCAAGCCGACGCTGACCACCAACCCGTCGTCGATCAAATTCGCCCAAGACATGCGCGTCACCATGGCCTTCGTGCCCAAGGGTGTTACCCCGTTGCCCCCGAGCACCGCGACGGTGAACGCCATGGTGTCCTATCAGGCCAGTAGTGCGACGACCACCACCACGTCCGCCGCTGCGGCCACTACCACGACGGCGGCCACGGCGACCACCACCGTTCCCGCTACCCCGACGACCAAGGCAACGACCACCACCACGGCGAAGGGCTGACATTGAAGTCGATCATCTTGGTCGGCGGAATGGGTACTCGACTGCGTCCCTTGACGTACGAGATGCCCAAACAGATGTTGCCCCTGGTGGGCGTACCGATGATCGAACGCGTCTTCGAGATGTTGTCCCGGCACGGCGTCACCGAGGTGGTGTTGTCGTTGGGGTACCTGCCCCATCACTTCATCAGCGCGTACCCCGACGGCTCGATCGCGGGGGTGAAGATCTCCTACGCCGTGGAGCCCGAGCCCCTGGACACCGCGGGAGCCATCAGGTTCGCCGCGGAGCACGCCGGGATCGACGACACCTTCTTGGTGGTGAACGGCGACGTCCTGACCGACCTCGACGTCTCGGCCCTGGTGTCGTTTCATCGCCGGAGCGGTGCCGAGGGCACCATCGCCGTGCACCCCGTGGAGGACCCGTCACGCTACGGCGTGGTGGTGACCGACGACGGGGGCCGGGTGCGGACCTTCATGGAGAAGCCGCGGCGCGAGGACGCGCCCTCCAATCTCATCAACGCGGGTACCTACGTCCTGGAGCCCTCGGTCGTGTCGCGCATCGACGCGGGGCGCAAGGTGAGCATCGAGCGCGAGATCTTCCCGGCCCTGGCCGGCGCGGGCACGCTCTACGCCATGGTCGACGACGCCTACTGGCTCGACACGGGCACGCCCGCCACGTTCTTGCAGGCGAACATCGACGTCCTGAACGGACGCGATTCAGAGCGCGTCCTGCCCGACCTCGTGGGTACCACGTGGCGCCACTCGACCAGTCGGGTCGCCGCCAGCGCGCACGTCGTGAACGCCGTCATCGATCGCGACTGCGTGGTGGGCGAGAACGTGGTCCTCGACGGCGTCATCTTGATGCCCGGGGCGGTCGTGCACGACAACGTACAGATCCGGTCGTCCATCATCGGGCCTCGGGCCGTGATCGGTGCGACGTCGGTGCTCGGTCCGACCTGCGTCGTGGGTGCGGAGGTGAGCGTGGCCGACGGGTCCCAGCTCTCGGGCGAAGTCCACCTGGGCGGGGTGAGTTAACGGAAGAGGTCGCCGTGCGGCGCGCGGACCACG
>JAJZFO010000054.1 GCA_021805305.1 Actinomycetes bacterium
CTGGGGGGCGCCGGACGTGGTGGTGGCGGGCGCCACGGTGGTGGTTGTGGTCGGGGCGGGCGCCACGGTGGTGGTCGTGGTCGGGGCGGGCGCCGCGGTCGTGGTGGTGGTCGGGGCGGGCGCCACGGTGGTGGTCGGGGCGGGGGCCGCGGTCGTGGTGGTCACCGGCGCCACGGTGGTGGTCGTGGCGGGAGCGGCGATCGTCGCGGGGCTCGTCGTCGCGGTCGACGTGGGAGCAGACGAGGTCCGCGCCGATGACGTGGTCGTCGTGGTCGTAGGAGCGACGGTCGTCGTGGGGGTGGGGGCGACGACCGTCGTAGAGGTGCTCGACGACGTGGCGACCGCCGTCACGCCGTGGTGAGACTTATTCGAGTACAGCAGCGCCGAGTAGTGCGTCGAGATCCGCACCGCGCCGTTGCGGCCCAGCTTGGACACGAGGCTCGCGGGCGACACCACGAAGCCACGAACCACGCGAGCGTTGCGTGCGTCGTTGAGCACCTGTACCTGAAGGTTCGGTGCCAACACCCCCGACGGATTGACCGTGGCCGCGGTCGCGGCGTACGAGAAGATCGGCAACACGAGAGAACTGGCTCCAAAGAGTGCGAAGAACTTGGGGAACCGACCGATTGTCCTCAGTTGGTCCTTGATGGACTTCGCGTTCTTTGACATGCATCCAAGTTCTCAGTACCACCACACACGGCCCCCTACGGTTCCTCAACATATTCCCAAATAGTTAAAAATGACTAAAGCCCGTTGATCTACAGGGCTGACGCGTCACGTCCGCGGGCCACGGCGCCATCTCGACACTCGCGACGCGCGTCGTCGTCCATCGGGCCCTCGCACTAGATGGTCTGATGCGCCCGCCAGGCGTCGGCCATGAGATCATCCAACCTCGACCTCGACGGTTCCCAGCCCAGGATGTCGCGGGCCTTGGCGTTGGAGGCCACCGCCTCGGCCGGGTCACCCGGTCGTCGCGGCGCCAACCGAATCGGCACCTCGCGCCCGGTGACGCGCCGCACGCTGTCGAGGACCTCGAAGATGGACGATCCGACGCCCGTCCCGAGGTTGAGCGTCAGGTGGGCATGATGGTCGAGGGCGTCGATCGCTCGCACGTGAGCGTCCGCCAGGTCACTGACGTGGATGTAGTCGCGCACGCACGTGCCGTCACTCGTCGGATAGTCCGTCCCGAACACCGAGAGGACCTCCCGTCGTCCGAGGACGGCGTCAAAGGCCAGGGGAATCAAGTGGATCTCCGGGGTGTGGTGCTCGGGGTGCGCCGAGGTGGCGCCGGCGGCGTTGAAGTAGCGAAGCGACGCCGCGCGCAATCGGCCGCGTTGGGCCAACCAGCTCAGCCCCTGCTCGACCATCAGCTTGGACTCGCCGTAGGGACTGTGCGGATTCGTCGCGCGATCCTCGTCGATGGGCATCTCCACTTGATTGCCGTAGACCGCGCACGAGGACGAGAAGATGACCTTGGGCGTGCCGGACTCGATCAGGGCCTCGAGCATCGTGAACGTCTGGGCGACGTTGTTGGAGAAGAACGTCTCGGGTGCGGACATCGAATCGGCCGGCTCGATTCGTGCGGCGAAGTGGATGCACGCGTCAAAGGCGCCCAGGGAGCGAATCAGGTCGGCGTCACCGCAGTGTCCCTCGACGAACTCGGCGCGGGCCGGCACGTTGTGACGACTCCCACGAACGAGGTTGTCCAGGGCCACGACGTCGTGACCCGCGTCGAGCAACTGCTCCGCGGTGGTCGCGCCGATGAAGCCCGCCGCTCCCGTGACGAGAACTCTCATGTCCACCCTCCTCGGTCGTCGCGGCGCAACGCGTACCTCGACGCTAGCAACGACCCGACCAGACGAACTGGTATCGTCGCGAACGTAGGACCGGCGACCGAGCACGTTGAGCCCCCGATAACCACGAGGAAGGTGGTGAACCGTGAACAGTGATTCCCCTCGCGACGACGAACTCACCACCGATCTCGCGCGGGCGCTCGCGGCCGACGAGTTCTACCTCGTCTACCAACCCGAGATCGACCTGCACACCAACGGTTTCGCCGGCGTCGAGGCGCTGCTGCGATGGCGTCACCCACAACGCGGCGTGATCAACGCGGCGGATTTCCTCTCGCTCCTGGAATCGAGCGGTGACATCATCGTCGTCGGCGCCTGGATCCTCACGACCGCTTGTCGCCAGGGGGCCGACTGGCACGCCAAGGGTTACCGCTTCCCGGTCGCGGTCAACGCCTCGCTCACCCAGCTGCGTGACGCGCGATTCGCCGACACGGTGATGCGCAGTGTGGAGGAGAGTCGTCTCGATCCCTCGCGCTTGACGATCGAGTTCTCCCACGTCGCCTGCGCCGATCCCGAGATCCTGGCGCACCTGGTCGAACTGCGCGCCCAGGGGGTGCAGCTGGCGATCGATGACTTCTCGCCCGGACACCCCGACTTCGACGAATTGCGTCGCCTGCCGGTGGACATCATCAAGTTGGATCGTCGTTTCGTCGCCGCCACCGCCGACGAGGACGATCCCCAGATCCATCGATTGGTCCAGGACGCGCGAACGCTGCATCTGCGCGTCATCGCCTCCGGGGTGGAGGACGCGCTGCAGCGCGACCATCTTCGCCTCGAACAAGTCGACGTCGGACAGGGGTACCACTTCGCTCGACCCTTCGAGGCGCACGAGATCGACCATTTCCTCGAGGATTTCGCCCTGTTCTCGGGCCGGCCGCTATGAGGGCCCCGGCGTCGCGCGAGCGACACTGACGTGAGTGACACGTCATTCGCCCCCGGACGGACCTTCGTCCTCGACTACTACGCGCGGCGCCGCGACGCGCTGACGAACGCCGCGCGCGACGCCGATCCCGCGCGGCTCTACGACGAGTTGGCCCACGCGGCGCTGCCCACCTTCGCGCAGTGGATAGCGGTGGTCGAGTCCGATCGCGACGCGGTGTTCTCTCGCTGCACCCTCGATCACGACCACGCGTTCGCCACCTGCGCGACGCCGTGGGTGCAGGACGCGGACATCGACGCCGCGGTGGCGCAGGTCCTCGCCTCGGGCGACGCGCTGGCCTGGAGCGACGGAGGTCCCGGCACGCGCGGCGTCCTGACTCCCCTCGTCGTCGACGAACGACCGGCCGGCGTCGTGGTCATGGTGCGGGCTTCTTCGGCCCCCCCCTTCAGTGACGACGACCTCGACGCGGCGCACGACGTCGTCACGGCGCTGGGCGTGGACATCGAGCGACTACGCCTGCGCCACCAGTCACGACTCGCGGTACGAGCGAGCCAGCGCATCGCCAGCCAGCTCCACCAACTCTTCAGCGTGTCACTGGCGATGGGGGCTCCCGAGGACGAGGGCGTCGTCGTCGAGAGCCTCTCGCGGAGTGCTCGAAGCGTGTTCGACGCCGATCAGGCGACGCTCGGCATCAAACGCGGCGATGAGTGGATCGTGGGACTCACCGCGCGCGGCCAGACCTCGCGGATCCTCGATGAGCCCCGCGCACGCCTCGAGGGCGCGCCCTTGACGATCCGCGACGCGAACGAGACCTGGGAGGAGGGCGAGTGGCTCTGCGCCCCGGTACTCGACGGCCACCGACGCTCGCGCGGCGTCGTCGGCGTCCGTCGTGGGCGGTCGGTCGGTTTCAGCAACGAGGACCGCGAACTCGCCATGCTCCTGGGACAATTGGCCGCCACGTCACTCGAGACCCTCGACTTCAACCGCACCATTCACGACAACGAGGTGCGCCTGCGCATCCTCGTCGACGCCGCCCCGGTCAGCATCATCGAATCCGACGCGCACGGTGGGGTGCGGTGGTGGAACCGCGCCGCCAGTCGACTGCTGCGCTGGCCCGATTTCACCGGCGAGGAGACCGACGTGACCTGGCCCGATGACGTCGCGCCCGTCGTGAGGGAGATGTGGCGCGATCTCCTCGCGGGCGGACTACGCGACACCCACGAACTCAACGCCCGCATCGCCGGTCGCGACCGCCTGTTGAGCGTGTCGGTCGCCGTCTTGCCGGGGGGCGCCGATCGCCATCTCCTGACCCTCCTCGACGACGTGACCGATCAGCGCGAACTGCGCGAAGAAGTGCGCCACGCTCACCGCATGGAGTTGCGTGGCCAGGTCGCCAGCAGCGTCGCGCACGATTTCAACAACCTGATCACCCTCATCCTCGGCTACGCCGAACTCCTCTCGCGCGAGGTCGCCGGCGACGAGAAGTCCGAGGCCCTGGTCGAAGAGATCCAGGCGACGTCGTCACGGGCGTCGAGACTCACCGCGCAACTCCAGAGTCTCGGACGCACCGCGCCCACCGCACCGGTGCGCGTGGACGCCACGGACATGTTGCGGCGAAACGCCGAGGTGCTCGAGCGCATCATGGGCTCGAACACCGTGGTCGAGTGGCACCTCGCCGACGCGACCCCCGAAGTGACCGTGGACGCGGACCTCTTCGAGCAGATGATCCTCAACCTGTGCATCAACGCCCGCGACGCGATGCCCGACGGGGGTCTGCTCACCCTGCGCACCGAGGTCCACGACCTCGCGGGCGACGACCCCCGTGTTCTCGGCGCGTCGGGCACGCACGTGGCGCTGAGCATCACCGACACCGGGACCGGAATGGACGAGGCGACCCGGGCGCGATGCTTCGAACCGCTCTTCACCACCAAGGGGCCCTTCAAGGGGACCGGACTCGGACTGGCCTCGGCGCGACGACTGGTCGAAGAGAGCGGCGGCGTGATCACCTGCGACTCGGTCCTGGGTGTCGGTACCACGTTCACGGTCTGGCTACCCGCCCACGACGCGCCCGAGCGAATCGACACCGACGACCGCGGTGGCGAGGCCCGCGGTGACGCGCTCGCGGGCGAGCACGCCACGCCACGCCCTCGCGCGCGCGAGAGCACCTCGGGCACCGTGCTGCTGTGCGAGGACGACGACGCACTGCGGCGTTTGGCCCTGCGGGCCCTGCAGCGAAACGGCCTGAACGTGCTCGAAGCGGTCTCCGGCGAAGACGCCCTCGACTTCCTCACCCGTTTCGATGGGGCGATCGATGTGTTGGTCAGCGACGTGGTGCTCCCCGAGATGACGGGTCAAGAACTGGCCGAACGCCTGCAACGCGATCGACCTGATCTACTGGTCGTCTTGATGTCGGGCACCGCGTCCCCGGAGGTCATCGACGGCCTCGTCTCGGGCTCGGCCACCTTCGTCGCCAAGCCCTTTCGTCCCAGTGAGCTCATCGACACCGTGCTAGCGCTTCTGCGACGACGGGCGCCGCGCGCCTCGTGAGGGAACCGGCGTCCGCTCTCGCTCGGCGACACCCGGCGACACCCGGCGACGCCCGGCCACGACGCGCGAATCGCGCCTAGGCCCCGACGGGCTCGAATCGATAGCCGAAGCCGCGCACGGTGGTGATCCATCGCGGGCGATCGGGATCGGTCTCGATCTTGAGGCGCAGGCGTCGGATGTGTTCGGTCACGGTGGCCTCGTTCTGCCACTCCGGCGACGACGCCCAGACGTGCTCGAGCAGTTGCTCACGGGAGAAGACCTGGCGCGGCGAGGTCGCGAGGAACGCCAGGAGCGAGAATTCCTTGGCGGTCAACTCCAAGAGAGTGCCCTCGAGGCGCACCTCGTGGGTCTGCTCGTTGATCTCGAGGGGGCCGAACTTCATATTCGGCAGGTCGATGGAGTTCTGAGAGTTGTTGGCGCCGGCGCGTCGAAGGACCGACTCGATCCTCGCCGAGAGTTCGCCCAGTGAGAACGGCTTGACAATATAGTCATCCGCACCCATCTTGAGTCCCGCGATGCGATCCGATTCCAGACCACGCCCCGTCAGGAAAATCGCCGGGACATCGTTGACTTCGCGAATCTCGCGCAGGATGTCGCGTCCGTCCTCGTTGCCCAGCACCACGTCGAGCAGGATCAGGTCGGGCTCGAATTCCGACAGGGCGCGCAGCGTACTGGCCATGTCGCTCACCACTCGCAACTCGTATCCCTCGTCGGGCAAGAAACGACCCAGCAAGCCGACCATCTCAGCGTCGTCTTCCACCAACAGGATTGCGGTCATCGAGTTCCCCGTGTACGTGCGCGACACCTGGCGTCCTTCACCGTCTGACGTACCTCCCCATTGTAGGAGTACTCGCTGGTGAACTGGAGTACGCACGCGGCATCGACTGAGGATTCTTTGGGGTTGTCCGTATACTGAGGGACGAGACTCGCGTGGCTTCGATACCGAGGTGGCGTAGGGGATCTCGTCGAACCCACTCACTTTCTCGGGAGATTCATGAAAGTCCCACGTCTGGCCGTTGCCCTGCTCGCGATGGGCGCTTGCCTGTTGCCCTGGACGAACGCGGGGGCCCTGAGCGTGCCCCGCGCCACCGCGCTCGCCCTGCCCAAGCCCAACGTCGGTCTGAACCAGGGGTACCTGCCCTTCCAATCCTGCTCGTCGCTGGGCAACTGCGCCATCACCGGTATCTACGTGGCCGCTCGCGGGGAGATCGCGG
>JAJZFO010000013.1 GCA_021805305.1 Actinomycetes bacterium
GTCGATTTGGTGCTCACGCTCATGTTCACACTGTACGGCGACGGTCCGCGACGCGACGTTCGCTATAGTGGTCGGCGGGTCAGCGTTGCCCCGGAAGGTGACGCCATGAACAAGAACCCCACTCTCTACGACCCCGCTTTCGAGCACGACGCCTGTGGCGTCGGGATGATCGCGGACCTCAACGCGCGCGCGACGCACGACACCGTCAGTGACGCGCTCACCATCCTCGAGAACCTCGAACACCGCGGCGCCACCGGCGCCGACGCCGACTCGGGCGACGGCGCGGGCATCTTGTTGCAGATGCCCGACGCGTTCGTGCGCGAGGTCTTCGACGGCCAGGTGCCCGCGGCGGGCGAGTACGGCATCGGCGCGTGGATGTTCCCGCGCGACGCCGACATCGCGTTGATGACCGCGGCGATCGCCCAGCGGTTCAGCGACGTCGGCCTCACCACCCTCGCGTGGCGCGACGTACCGGTGAACTCAGAGCTCCTGGGACCCACCTCGGCGGCGAGCGAGCCGCGCTTCATGCACCAGCTCGTGAACGCCAACGATGGCGTGCACCTCGAGGGCGCGATGTACGCCGCGCGCAAGGTGGTCGAGCACGAGCTTGACGTCTACGCCGCGTCGTGCTCACCGCACGTGCTGATCTACAAGGGCATGCTGTCGGCGCCGCAACTGCGCGCGTACTTCCGCGACCTTCGCGACGAGCGTCTCACGTCAGCGATCGCGGTCGTGCACAGTCGCTTCTCCACCAACGTGCTGCCGCGCTGGGACCTGGCCCAACCCTTTCGCTACATCGCCCACAACGGCGAGATCAACACGGTACGGGGAAATCGCAACTGGATGACCGCTCGCGAGACCACCTTGTCGAGCGACTCGCTGGCCCTGCCGGTGTCGCGCCTCACTCCGATCATCACGCCCCACATGAGCGACTCGGCGAGTTTCGACGAGGTCGTCGAGCTGCTCGTGCAGTCGGGTCGTTCCCTGCCCCACGCGATCCTCATGATGATTCCCGAGGCCTGGGAGCGGTCCACCGCGATGGACCCCGCGCGGCGCGACTTCTACCGGTACCACGCGGCCCTGATGGAGCCCTGGGACGGCCCGGCGTCGGTCACGTTTTGCGACGGCCGAGTGGTGGGCGCGGTCCTGGACCGCAACGGACTGCGGCCCGCGCGCTACTGGGTCACCAAGGACCAGCGCGTCATCTTCGCCTCGGAGGTCGGCGTCTTGGACATCGACCCGGCGAACATCGAGCGCAAGGGGCGACTCCAGCCCGGACGAGTCTTCCTGGTCGACATCCAACAGGGCCGCATCATCGACGATGACGAACTCAAGGCCACCCTCTCGGCCCAGGCCCCCTACGACGAGTGGCTCGCGCGCGAACAGGTCTCCCTGGACGAGCTCGAGCCCCGGGCGATGCTCACGCCCAGCTACGCCTCGGTGGTGCTGCACCAGCGACTCTTCGGCTACAGCGAAGAGGACCTACGCCTCATCGTGCGCCACATGGCCCAAGTGGGCGAGGAGCCAATCGGATCAATGGGCTCCGACGCCGCGCTGCCGGTCCTCTCGCGCCAGCCCCGCGCGCTCTTTGACTTCTTCACCCAGCTCTTCGCCCAGGTGACCAATCCTCCCCTCGACGCCATCCGCGAGGAGTTGGTCACCTCGACGCGCGTGACCATGGGGGGCGAGGAGAACCTCCTGAGCGACAGCGCCGCGCACTGCCACCAGATCGTGCTCGCGTCGCCCATCTTGAGCAATGACGAACTGGCCAAGATTCGCTACATCCACGAGACCCAGGCGCAGTGGGATTTCCACTGCGCGGTGGTCGAGGGGCTCTTCGCGGTCGACGGCGAGGCGAGCGACGCCCAACGACTGGTCAGCGCCATCGACCGCGTGTGCGACGACGTGGTGTCCCAGGTGCGCGCGGGGGCCAACATCGTCATCCTCTCGGACCGCAACACCTCGGCGGACCTCGCACCCATCCCCAGCCTGCTCCTGACTTCGGCCGTGCACCACCGACTGGTCCAAGAGCACCTGCGCACCAGCGCCGCCTTGGTGGTCGAGAGCGGCGACGTGCGTGAGGTGCATCACGTGGCGCTCCTGTTGGGCTTCGGCGCCTCGGCCGTGTGCCCCTACCTCGCCTACGAGAGCATCGACGCGTTGGTTGCGACCGGTGAGATCTCCCACGAGACCGCCGCCGAGGCGCGCTACCAGTACGCCAAGGCCCTGACCAAGGGCATCGTCAAGGTGATGTCCAAGATGGGCGTGTCCACCGTGGCCAGCTACGTGGGCAGCCAGCTCTTCGAGGCGGTCGGCATCGACGCCGAGGTCCTGACGCGCTACTTCCCGGGATTCTCCTCGCGCGTGGGGGGCATCACCTTTGCGCACATCGCCCGCTCCACGCTCGCCCTGCACGCCGACGCCTACCGCCCGGCCCCCGCGGAGCGCGTGAGTATCCGCAATCGTGGCGAGTACCAGTGGCGCCGCGACGGCGAGGTGCACCTGTTCAACCCCCGCACGGTGCAAAAGCTCCAGCACGCCACGCGCGAGAAGCGCTACGACATCTTCAAGGAGTACACGACGCTGGTGGACGAGCAGGCCGACGCCGCCGTGACATTGCGCAGCCTGTTGCGACTGCGTCCCGCGCCCACGCCGGTGCCCCTCGACGAGGTCGAGGACGTGGCGTCGATCCTGCGACGTTTCTCGACCGGGGCGATGTCCTACGGCTCGATCTCCGAAGAGGCGCACACCACCTTGGCCATCGCCATGAACCGCCTCGGGGGCAAGTCCAACACCGGCGAAGGTGGCGAGGACGAGGATCGCTTCGACGTCGACGACCCGCGAGGCAACCGCCGTTCGGCCATCAAGCAGGTCGCGTCGGGCCGCTTCGGGGTCACCAGTCGCTACCTGGTCAACGCCGACGACCTGCAGATCAAGATGGCTCAGGGCGCCAAGCCCGGCGAGGGCGGCCAGCTCCCGGGTTCCAAGGTGTACCCCTGGATCGCCAAGACCCGCCACTCCACCCCCGGGGTGGGCCTCATCTCCCCACCACCGCACCACGACATCTACTCCATCGAGGACCTCGCCCAACTGATCTACGACCTCAAGAACGCCAACGACCAGGCCCGCATCCACGTCAAGCTCGTCGCCGAGCAGGGCGTCGGCACCATCGCGGCCGGCGTGGCCAAGGCGCACGCCGACGTGATTCTGATCTCGGGTCACGATGGTGGCACCGGGGCCGCGCCCCTGACCTCGCTCAAGCACGCCGGCACCCCCTGGGAGCTCGGGCTGGCGGAGGCCCACCAGACCCTGGCCGCCAACGGGCTGCGTAGCCGCGTGGTCGTCCAGGTCGACGGACAACTCAAGACCGGTCGCGACGTCGTGATCGCCGCGATGCTCGGCGCCGAGGAGTTCGGCTTCGCCACGGCCCCTCTGGTGGTCTCGGGTTGCGTGATGATGCGCGTGTGTCACCTCGACACGTGTCCGGTGGGTATCGCGACGCAGAATCCCGCGTTGCGCCAGCGTTTCACCGGGCGACCCGAATTCGTGGAGAACTTCTTCGAGTTCATCGCCCAAGAGGTGCGCGAGTACATGTCGATCCTGGGGGTGCGCACCCTGGACGAGTTGGTCGGTGACGTCTCGCGCCTCGAGGTCACGTCCCTCGCCGACGAGACCAACACGCTCGACCTGGGGGCCTTGTTGGTCGCCACCGACGTCGAACAGCGCCACCAGAGCGTCAAGCAGGACCACGGACTCGACGCGGCGCTCGACTGGCGCTTCATGAACGACGCGCTGCAGTCCGTCTCCTCGGGGGTGCCGGTGAGCGTGTCACTACCGATTCGCAACGTCAACCGCGCGGTGGGGACCTTGACCGGCAGCGCGATCACGCGCACCTTGGGGGCTCGCACCCTGGACGACGACCACGTCACGATCAACCTGGAAGGCTCCTCGGGTCAGAGTCTGGGCGCCTTCATCCCCGCGGGAGTCACCCTGCGGCTCACCGGCGACACCAATGACTACGCGGGTAAGGGCCTCTCGGGTGGACGCATCGTCATCGCGCCCGCGCCCACGGCCACCTTCGACAGTGCCACCAACATCATCGCGGGCAACGTGATCGGCTACGGCGCCACCAGCGGAGAGATCTTCATCAGCGGCGTGGTGGGCGAGCGCTGCGCGGTGCGAAACTCGGGCGCGACCATCGTGGTCGAGGGCACGGGGGACCACGCGTGTGAGTACATGACCGGCGGCGTCGTCGTCATCCTTGGCGCCGTGGGCCGCAACCTCGCCGCGGGGATGTCCGGGGGCACTCTCTACCTCTACGACCCCGACGACCGGGTCCACGACCATCTCTCGGCGGGCGTCTACGAGATCGATCCCCTGGAGTTCCACGACGAGGAGCTGCTGCGACCCCTGCTCGAGCGCTTCGCCACCGAGACGCGCTCGCGGGTGGCCGCGAACATCTTGGGGGAGTGGCGAGTGCAGCGGATGAACTTCGTTCGCGTGGAGACCTCGGAGTATCAACGAGTACGAGACGAGATGCGCAATGGGTAAGGTCACCGGCTTCCTCGAGTTCGAACGACGCGGACCCCGGCCTCGCCCCGTCGCGGTTCGCCTGCGCGATTGGCACGAGGTCTACGAGCCCCAGAGCGACGAGGCGGTCCAGACCCAGGGCGCGCGTTGCATGGACTGCGGCATCCCCTTTTGCATGCAGGGCTGCCCCCTGGGCAATCGGATCCCCGTCTTCAACGACCTGGTCTACCGGGGCCGCTGGGACGAGGCCGCGGAACAATTGCTCGACACGAACAACTTCCCCGAGTTCACCGGCCGACTCTGTCCGGCCCCGTGCGAGTCGGCCTGCGTCTTGGGGATCGGATCGGATCCCGTGACCATTGAACGACTCGAGTACGAGGTGATCGAGCACGCCTACGCCCGCGGACTCGACGTGCAGCGCGTCAGCGCGGTGGCGTCTGGTCGACGCGTCGCGGTCGTGGGCTCGGGACCCGCCGGATTGGCCGCGGCAGCCCAACTGCGCAGCGCTGGTCACCACGTCGAGGTCTTCGAACGCGCCGACGCCATCGGTGGCCTGCTTCGCTACGGTATTCCCGAGTTCAAACTCGAGAAGAGCGTCCTCGATCGTCGCCTCGACGCGATGAGAGCGGCCGGCATCGTCTTTCACACCTCGAGCCCCATCGGCGAGGGCGCGACGACCCTCGAAGAGTTGCGCGGCGACTTCGACGCCGTGGTCCTGGCGATCGGTTCGACCCGCCCACGGATGATCGCGGTACCCGGCGCGCAACTCGCCGGGGTGTACCCGGCCATGACCTACCTCGAGGCGGCCAACCGCGCCGTGCGCGACGAGGTCGCCTCACCGATCGACGCCGCCGGCAAGAACGTGGTGATCCTCGGCGGCGGAGACACGGGGGCCGACTGCCTGGGGACGGCCCATCGCCAGGGCGCGGCCTCGGTCACCCAGATCGAGATCATGGACGAGCCGCCGCACGAGCGACCCGCCGACCAGCCCTGGCCGACCATGGCGAGACTCTTCAAGGTCACGTCGGCTCACGAGGAGGGTGGTGCTCGTCGATTCGCCACCGAGACCCTGGAGTTCCACGGCGACGGTGCCCTGCGCGAGATCGTGATGCGCGACAACCACACCGGTGAGGTCAGCGCGGCGGCGGTGGACCTGGTCCTCATCGCGGCGGGCTTCGTCGGACCCGAACTCGACGCGCTGGGCCTCGGCGCCGGCGACACGGTGACCGCGCGCGCCACGATCGCGGTGGACTCGAGCTGGCGGATCGATGCGTTATCCGTGGGAACCCCGGTCTTCGCGTGCGGCGACGCGGTGCGCGGTCAGAGTCTGATCGTGTGGGCGATCGCCGAAGGACGTTCTGCCGCGGCCGCGGTCGATTCCTACCTGAGCGACGCACCCTCGTCGCTGGGCGCCCCGGTGACGCCCTACAGCCTCTCATGGTGAGACGCTAGGACGACGGCGCCATCGACTGCCGGTTGCGGCGATTTTTACCACCTGGTCGTCGCGTCGTCGCATCGTCGTGACCCGCGAGAGACCCGCGTGATCTCGCCCGTCGTCACCATGGCGATGGACCGTGACGAGCGAGCGCCTTCGGAGGCGACGGGCCACGTTCGCCCGCGCTCATCGTTGGGTGCTCCGTCGTCGCCAGGGAGGAACGCGCACGCGTCGACCCGGCGACGCCGAGTGCCGACACGACGGTCGGGGTCGAGTGAGACGATGCGCGGGCCACGCGCGACGTGATGACCGCGATGAGGTCGGGCGCATCCGTCCCGCGCGACCCGGTGCGCGTACCACGGGGCCGATTCTCCGTCGGAACTGACGAGACGCCAGGGCAACGGAGACGGGCCAACACCGCCCTCGTGATCGGCGACGCGGCTCGAACGAATCAGCCGCTGGAGGTGGTCAGCAGTGGCCGGTCACGAGGCCTGGGCCAACGAAGGACCCTCGCGCGACTACCACG
>JAJZFO010000039.1 GCA_021805305.1 Actinomycetes bacterium
GAATGTGTTACCCGGAGTCACCATCGCCCCCACGGTGTCGCTGAAGCGTTCACGGCGCGCCATCTAGACACCCCTAGCGCCCAATTGTCAAGCCGCGAGATCGGTTCGATGTTTCCAGGCGATCGTCTCGTCATAGTTGACGCGCTGTTCAAGACAGGCGTGCAAGATCCCGACCCAGCGGTTGGCGAGTTGGCGGATGGCCTGGCGATGGGTCTTGTCACGTGCGCGCAGCTCGTCGTAGTAAGCACGCGCGCCCGGTGAGTGGGTCAACGAGCAGAACGCCCATTGGTCGAGGGCATCAGCCAGTCGCCGGTTGCGCATGTGACGTGCGAGCACGACGTGGCTCTTGCCCGAGGCTCTCGTGATCGGCGACGTGCCGGCGTAGTTCCTGCGAGACTTGGCGGTGCAGTAGCGCGTGGGGTCATCCCCGAACTCTGCGAGCACCCGAGCGCCGAGGATCGTCCCTAGTCCTGGCAGGGAGTGGATGATCCCGGCGTCCGGGTGCTGCTCAAAATCCTTCGTCAGCGACTCTTCGAGGGACTCGATCTGGGCGTTGTAGGCGCGGATCATCGCGACGTGGGCGCTGGTCGTTGCCCCGTAGGCGAGTTCGACGAGGGGGCGCTCGCCGAGCTGCTCTTCGCGCAGCGCCGACTGGATCTCAGCCGCTCGTCGCTCCAGGTTGCGCTGGCGACCCGCGCGCTTTAACGCCGCGGTGATCTTGGACGTGGAAAGCAGGCGCCCCAGGATCGGCGTGGGGGCGATCTCGAGGACCGCCAGCGCGTCACGGTCGTCGAGGTCGGTGCCGAAGGCGACGAGGGCCCCCGGGTAGTAGTCCTTTAACGCGTTGCGCAGGGCGTTGACTTCGCGCTGGCGCGCCCAGATGGCGCTCTGGTGGGCGCGCGCGAGAACCTTCACGGCTTCAGCGCCCTCGGAGTCGCCGGCCGCCTCGCGGTGGTTGTGTCGGTCGGTTCGCACCAGGTCAGCGAGGACCTTCGCGTCGCCGGGGTCGGACTTCGATCCCGACGTGACGTGGCGCTCGCGGTAGCGCGCGGCCGACATGGGATTGATCGCGTAGACGTGGTAGTGGGCGCCGAGCAGGGCCGTGACAATGAGCCCTCGGTCCTTCTCGATGCCGACGATCACCTCGTCGGGTTCTTCGGCGTGCTCGCCCAGCAACTCGTGCAACGCCCGAACGCCCACCAAGGAGTCGGGAATCCTCTTCCTGGCGAGAACCTCTCCCGCCTCGTCAAGGACGCAGATGTCGTGGTGGGCCTCGGCCCAGTCCACTCCGACGAATATCACGTGGTCACCTCCAACGGTCGATGGTTTCGAGCCTCGAGGGCAACGGCGGCGACCTAATGGATCAGTGCTCCAGGCACGACACCCCTCCAGCCTTCTCCGTCAGCCTCACCGACTGGCTGGGGCACGATCTAGCGATAGGGCTCAAGGCTCTGAGCGACGAAGTGCTCACCAGTCAGCGGCTCGGTGGAAAGCCTGCCCCATATGAAGCGAACCTTCCACCCCCATTAGAGCGACTGGCGCCAGAACGTGGGTCGGCGCCACGCGAGGAGCGCCACGCCCACGACGCAGGCGATCCCGCCCGAGATGATCGAGAACTCGGTGGAGGTGAACCCGGCGACGACGCCCGACTCGGTGTCGCCCAGACGCGGGCCGCCGGTGACGACGGCCATCTGGATCGACGAGATGCGGCTGCGGAAGTCATCGGTGATGGCCAGCTGGAGAATGGTCGAACGAAGGACCGCCGAGACCATGTCCATGGCGCCGGCGATGGCCAGCACCACGACGCCGAACCACAGGCGGTGCACGAGGCCGAAGTCGGTCATCGCGATCCCCCAGACCGTGATCACCGTCAAGACGGTCGCGCCGCGACGGCGCACGTGGTTGATCCAGCCGGCGAACGTGGCCAGCACCAGGGCGCCGATGCCCGGGGCCGCGTAGAGCAGCCCGAGGGTCCGGGGACCGCCGTGGTACACGGTGAAGGCCATGGCCGGGAACAGTGCGCGCGGCAGACCGAAGACGTTGGCGTTGAGGTCGGCCAGGTAGACCGCCTGGGCCACCGCGTGGCGGCGCACGTAGGCGAAGCCCTGGCCGATGGCGCCGAACAGCGCCGCCGCGTCCTTCGATCGCGGTGAGGCCAGCGGCGACATGAACATCGTGGCGACCGCGAGCACCACGAAGGTCAGCGCGTCCACGAGGTAGCACGAGGACAGGCTCACCGAGGCCAGCAGGATCCCCGCGAGGGAGGGACCGGCCACGATGGAGATGTTCACCACGATCTGATAGAGCGAGTAGGCGCTCACCAACTGCTCCTCGCGCAGCATGGTGGGCAGCGCCGCCTGGCGCACGGGCCCCGAGAAGCCGGCCGCCCCGGCGGCGAGCGCCGCCAGGAGCAGCGTCACCGTGAGGTCGTGACGACTCAGGGCGGCGTTGAGCGCCAGGGCCCCACTGGTGGCGGCGGCGAGGAACGATCCGATGATCAAGAGCCGGCGGCGATCGAAGCGGTCGCCGTAGGCGCCGCCCCAGAGGGAGCCCAGGATGAGCAGCGGCAACTGGACGAGACTGGCGAGACCCACCCAGAGGCTCGAATGGGTCTGGCGGTAGACCTGGTACGGCACGGCGACCATCGTGACGTTGCTACCCAACAGGGAGAACAACTGCCCGACGACGAGGAGCCGGAAGTTCCGATTCTGGCGGAACGGACTCCAGTCGACGAGGAGCCGAGGCACCCCCACACTCTACGGGACTAGGGTGTTTTGCGAGCGGGACTCGAAGGAGCGTTGATGATCGACGAGGAACTGGTCCAGTTGCTGACGCCGGAGGGCGAACGAGTCACCCACCCCGAGTACACCAGTACCTTGAGCGGTGAGCAGATCCTCTCGATGTATCGCGACATGGTGATCGTGCGGCGACTCTGCAATGAATCGACGTCGCTGCAGCGTCAGGGGCAGTTGGCCCTGTGGGCGCCGATCCAGGGTCAAGAGGGCGCCCAGATCGGCGCGGGTCGCGCACTGGCGCCCATGGACTTCACCTTCCCGACGTACCGCGAGCACGGCATCGCGTGGTGCCGCGGGGTCCCGCCGGAGAACGTGCTGCGGCTCTTTCGCGCGGTCAGCACGGGGGGGTGGGACCCTCAGAAGTACCGTCACCACGTCCCGACCATCGTCTTGGGCAATCAAGTGCTCAACGCCGTGGGCTACGCCATGGGCATCCAGCGCGACGGCGCGGACGAGGCGGTCCTGACCTTCTTCGGCGACGGCGCCTCGAGCCAGGGCGACGTCCTCGAGGCGTTCGTCTGGGCCTCGTCGTTCAACACGCCCGTCGTCTTCTTCTGTCAGAACAACCAGTTCGGGATCTCGACTCCCTCCTCGACGCAGTCCAAGGTCCCCCTCTTTCGTCGCGCGCGCGGGTTCGGTTTCCCCGGCGTGCGCGTGGACGGCAACGACCTGCTCGCGTGCTACGAGGTCACCAAGGCGGCGCTGGAGAACGCCCGCGCCGGTGGCGGACCGACCATGATCGAGGCCTACACCTACCGCATGGGCGCGCACACCACCTCCGACGACCCCACGCGCTACCGGGTGGACGCCGAGGTCGAGGTGTGGAAGCATCGTGACCCGATCGAGCGCATCAAGGCGCTGTTGGTGCGCGAGTACCAGACGCGACCCGCGACCTTCGACGCGATCGGTGACGAGGCGGAGGCCTTCGCCCTCAAGTTGCGCGACGACGTCCTGGCCATGGGTCGTCCCGACCCCCTGTCGATGTTCGACAACGCCTACGCCGAACCCCACCCCCTGGTGGAGGAGGGGCGCCGCGAGATGGCCGAGTTGCTGGCGAACGGGGGCGCGAACTGATGAGCACCACGACGATGACCATGGCCAAGGCCCTCAACGAGGGGTTGCGGCGCGCGATGGAGTCGGACCCGAAGGTCCTCTTGATGGGTGAGGACATCGGCAAGCTCGGCGGCGTCTTTCGCATCACCGACGGCTTGCAGAAGGACTTCGGGCAGGACCGCGTGATCGACACGCCCCTGGCGGAATCGGCCATCGTGGGCACGGCGGTGGGACTGGCCATTCGCGGTTACCGCGCGGTGTGTGAGATGCAGTTCGACGGATTCGTCTTCCCGGCGTTCGACCAGATCGTCAGTCAGGTGGCGAAGTTGCACAAGCGCTCCGACGGCGTCTACACAATGGGCCTGGTGATCCGACTGCCCTTCCAGGGCGGGATCGGCGCCATCGAACACCATTCGGAGAGTCCCGAGGCCTACTTCGCGCACACGCCCGGACTGCGCGTCGTCTCGTGCGCCACGCCCAACGACGCCTACTGGATGATCCAGCAGGCGATTCAGAGCGACGACCCGGTGATCTTCTGCGAGCCCAAGAGCCGGTACTGGGAGAAGGGCGAAGTCGACCTCGAACGCCCCCCTCGCGGGCTCTACGACGCGGTGGTGCGTCGCGAGGGGACCGACGTGACCCTGGTGGGTTACGGCTCGAGCGTCAAGACGATGTTGCGCGCCGCCGAGACGGCCGCGGCGGAGGGCACCTCCCTCGAGGTCATCGATCTGCGAGGCATCGCCCCGCTCGACTTCGACACGCTCGTCGCGTCGGTGAATAAGACCGGCCGCGTGATCGCCGTGCAGGAGGCGCCGCGCACGGCGTCGATCGGCTCCGAGATCGTCGCCGAGGTCACCGAGCGGTGCTTCTACTCCCTGCGCGCCCCGGGTCTGAGGGTGGCGGGCTATCACGTCCCCTATCCGCCCGCGCGCATCGAAGAGGAGTATCGCCCGTCGGTGGAACGAATCCTCGACGCGGTGGACCGAGTGATGGACTACGGCGGGTGAGTACCGAAGTCTTCTTGCTGCCCGACGTGGGCGAGGGTCTCATCGAGGCCGAGATCGTCGCCTGGAAGGTCGCGGTCGGCGACGTCGTCACGCTCAACCAACCGCTGGTGGACGTCGAGACCGCCAAGGCCGTGGTGGAGCTACCGAGCCCCTTCGCCGGCGTGATCACGGTCCTGCACGCGCAAGTCGGTGACACCGTCGAGGTCGACGCGCCGCTGGTGTCGATCGACGTCGCGCGAGAGCCCGCGCCGCACGCCAACGAGAAGCAGGTCGTCCACGACGTGCCCGACGAGCAGCGTCGTGAGCCGGTCCTCATCGGGTACGGCGTCGCCCACGAGAGCGACGTGGCCCCGCGGCGTCGGCGCCGCGGGGGGACGGGCGCAGCGACGACCTCGGGGGGCGCCGTCGTCGCGGCGGCGCTCGTGGGCGACGAGCCCACTGCCGGCGGCGTGCCGGTACGCACCACGCCGCCGGTGCGGATGCTCGCCAAGCAACGTGGCGTCGACCTCGCGACGGTTCGCGGCACCGGTCGCGACGGGGTCATCACGCGCGAGGACGTCGAGCGCGCCCACGCAGGACCGACCCAGGGCGCGCCCGCGTGGGCGCCACTCGAGCCGGGTGCCCCGAGCAGGTTCGTCGGCCGAGAGATCGCCTCGTGGTCCGAGGGGCCCCGCGAGGAGCGCATCGCGGTGAAGGGGGTGCTCAAGGCGATGGCCGAGGCCATGGTCGAGAGCAACGCCCAGCAGCCCCAGGCGTCGGTGTGGACGCGCGTCGACGCCACCAAGACCGTGGAGCTGATCAGTGGCCTCAAGGCGCACCCGCACTTCGCGGGCTTGCGCCTGTCGGCGCTGACCGTGGTCGCCATGGCCGTCTGTGACGCCGCACGGCGTTTTCCGGGGATCAACTCGAGTTTCGACGCGCCCAACAACGAGGTCGTGCTGCGTCGCTACGTCAACCTGGGCATCGCCGCAGACACCCCACGCGGACTGGTGGTGCCCAACGTGAAGGACGCCGATCGGCTCGATCTCACCGGCATGGCCCGCGCCCTGACCACCCTCGTGGAGAACGCGCGCGACGCGACGACCACTCCCGCGGACATGAGCGCCACGACGATCACCATCACCAACGTCGGCCCCTTCGGCGTCGACGGCGCGATGGCGATCCTGCCGCCGGGCACCGGGGCGATCATCTGTGTCGGTCAGGTCGCCAAGGCTCCGTGGGTGGTCGACGACGCCCTCGTGGTGCGCGAGGTGGTCGAAGTGTCGATGACCTTCGATCATCGCCAGATCGACGGGGCGCTCGCCTCGCGCGTGCTGGCCCACATCGGCGCGTTCCTCGAGGATCCCGCCCCGGCGCTGTTGGCGCGCTGATCAGCGCCGCGCCGCGAGCGCGCGCAGCGCCCGGTCGGCGTGCACCTGCATCGCGAGCTCGCTGGCGACGACCTCGAGCACGGTGCGGTCGGTGTCGATCACGAAGGTGGTGCGCTTGACGCGCAGGGCGTCCAAGCCTCGCTTGACCCCGTAGAGGGCGGCGACGGCGCCCCCGACGTCGGTGAGCAGCGGGTAGTCGAGCGCGTTCGTGCGCGCGAAGCGGGCCTGACGCTCGGC
>JAJZFO010000274.1 GCA_021805305.1 Actinomycetes bacterium
GTGACACGGCAGCACGAGGTAGCAACGCGTCCGCACTGCAGCGGTGCGGCGATAACAAAGGGGATCTTGGCCATGACGTACCCGACTTCGAACAAGCGACTCATCGATTGGGTTGAAGAGGTAGCACGACTCACCACTCCCGATCGTATCCACTGGTGCGACGGCTCGGATCGTGAATACGACGAACTCTGCGCCGAGCTCGTCGCCCAGGGCACCTTCATCGAGCTGGCCGACGACAAGCGGCCGAACAGCTACTACGCCACCTCGGACCCCAGCGACGTGGCCCGGGTGGAGGACCGGACGTTCATCTGCTCGGAGCGTGAGATCGACGCCGGACCGACGAACAACTGGTGCGACCCCGCCCAGATGCGCGCCACGCTCAATGGACTTCTCGCCGGTTCCATGAAGGGTCGCACCATGTACGTGGTCCCCTTCTCGATGGGCCCCCTCGGCTCGGACATCGCCCACCTCGGGGTCGAGATCACCGACTCGGCCTACGTCGCGGTCAGCATGAAGATCATGACCCGCATGGGTCAGGCCGTACTGGACCTCCTGGGCGACGACGGCTACTTCGTGCCGGCGCTGCACTCGGTGGGCGCGCCGCTCGCCGAGGGCGAGGCCGACGTCCCCTGGCCCTGCAACGCCGAGCACAAGTACATCGTCCACTTCCCCGAGACCAAGGAGATCATCTCCTACGGCTCGGGTTACGGCGGCAACGCCCTACTGGGCAAGAAGTGCTTCGCCCTGCGCATCGCCAGCGTCATGGCACGCGAGGGAGGGTGGCTCGCCGAGCACATGCTGATCCTGAAGCTCACCAATCCCCAGGGCGTCGCCAAGTACGTGGCGGCGGCCTTCCCGAGCGCCTGCGGCAAGACCAACCTCGCGATGCTCGTGCCGACCCTGCCCGGCTGGTCCGTCGAGACCATCGGCGACGACATCTGCTGGATGAAGCCCGGCGCCGACGGTCGGCTCTACGCGATCAATCCCGAGTCCGGTTTCTTCGGCGTGGCCCCAGGGACCAACCAGGTGACCAACCCCAACGCCATGGCCACCGTGACCAGGAACACGATCTTCACCAACACCGCGCGCACGGTCGACGGCGACGTGTGGTGGGAGGGGATGGACCTACCCGACGCCGAGATCATCGACTGGCGCGGCGAGCCCTGGTCGCCCGACTCTCAGAAGGTGGCCGCCCACCCGAACTCGCGCTTCACCGCACCGGCGGCCCAGGACCCGGCGATCGCCCCCGAGTGGGAGGACCCGACCGGCGTACCGATCGACGCCATCCTCTTCGGTGGCCGACGCGCGAGCGTCGTGCCGCTGGTGACCCAGTCCTTCGACTGGGACCACGGGGTCTTCATGGGGTCGATCGTCGCCTCCGAGACGACGGCCGCGGCCGTGGGCGCGGTCGGCAACCTGCGCCACGACCCCTTCGCCATGCTGCCGTTCTGCGGCTACAACATGGCCGACTACTTCGGCCATTGGCTGAGCTTCTCGCGCGACCACGACGAGTCGAAGCTCCCCAAGATCTTCTACGTCAACTGGTTCCGCAAGGGCGAGGACGGTCGCTGGCTGTGGCCGGGCTTCGGCGAGAACAGTCGCGTCCTCGAATGGGTGTTCAACCGCGTGGGTGGCGACGCCGACGCGGTGGAGACGCCCATCGGCTACCTGCCCACCATGGAGTCGCTCGACGTCACGGGCGTGAACGTCTCGTCGGAGGACATGGCCGAGCTGCTCGCGGTCCACGCGGACGAGTGGCGCCTCGAGGTCCCGGGGATCCGCGAGTACTTCGCGCAATTCGGCGATCGCCTGCCCGCGGCGCTGCACGCGCAGGTCGACGCCCTCGAGGCCCGACTGGCGTGAGACTCCCCTCGCGGGCCCGCGCCGTGGCGTCACTCAGGTGCCCTTGATCCTTCGACCCTACGAGCGCCGCGACGAGGCCGCCGCGCTGCGCGCGCGCGAGGAGTTGGCGCGCGAGGGGTTCGAGTACCTCTGGGGCTTCGACCCCCGTGGCTCGTGGGAGGACTTCCTGACGGTCCTGGCCCGTCGCGCCGAGGGACGAGACCTTCCCGAGGGGTCGGTCCACAGTGCCCTCCTGGGCGGGTTCGTCGACGGCGAACTCGTGGGCCAGCTCTCGGTGCGCTTCACCCTCAACGAGTTCCTGGCCGCACGCGGCGGCCACGTGGGTTACGCCGTGCGGCCAGCCTTTCGACGCCGCGGTCACGCCAGTGATCTGCTGCGTCACGGCCTGACCCTCGCGAACCAGCACGGTGTCGACCCCGTGCTGGTGACCTGTCACGTCGACAACGTCGGCTCCGCACGGGTCATCGAACGCGCCGGGGGTGCGTTCGAGTCGATCTACCTGGACCCGAACGACGGCGGATTCCGCCGGTATTGGTTCCACGCCCACTAGTGCGTCGTCTGGTCCGTCTCGACGCGACGCTCGACACGCCCGCTCGACGCGTGTGATCTGGTCGAAGTCGCCGTGGGTGCTGGTCGTGACCGAGTCACGCGAGCCAGGGGGATATTGTGGGCAGTGCGCCGTGGGCCGCGAGTGGCCCGACTTGGCAGAGTGGGGATCTTGCGAGCGTCTCGACCGGAGGGCGCATCGATACTGGAGTGGCAAGAGAATGGCACCTGACAAGCCCGGTGCTGGGTCGTCGGCGCAGACCCTCGGATCGCTGCTGAGGAGCGCACGGGTCGCGTCGAAGAAGTCCCAAGCCGAGGTCGCCTGCCTCCTGTCCACGTCGCAGGGGAACCTCAGTCGATGGGAGCGGGACCTGACCTACCCCCAAGACACCGCCACGCTCCTCAAGATCGAGGACTTCGTCCACGTCGACCGGTCGGTGTTCATCGGCGCCGTCGTGGCCTCGGTGACCAAGAACACTCGCCGACGTCTGCGCGAGTTGCTCGACGAGCACGGCGAGCACTAGTCCTCGAGGCGACCCTCGTCACGCGCGATGATGCGCGTGAGTGTCTCGACCATCTCATTGAGCCCCGTCGACAGTTCGCGTAGCGACGTCGCGGTCGCTCTGAGTCGCTCCAACTCGCTCAGTGACGCCGCCCTCGCTCGCAGGTCCCCCACCTCGCTGGTCGCGCCCCCGTCGACACCTTCCACCTCATCGGGCTCGTCGCGTTCATCGCTCACGTCACACCTCCGACGACGCCCTGCTCCTGGGACGAGGTTGGTCGCGCCGCTTCGCGGGCCGCGTCGTGACGCGCCATCACCTCGGTGCGCAAACGCAGTTCCATCGAGTTCGACGCGATCCCCCCGAGACTCGTGCCGCTGGCCCGAACGGCCGCGTCGCGGTGCTCGTCGTCATCGAGCAGGCGCCGACATTCCCGATAGGCCGCCTCGGCGCGGACGCCCCCCTGGGACAGCGCGTCGGGCTCGTCGTCCAAGAAGTCGTCGGGAACGACCACGCAGGGCTTGTGCAACGCCTGAGCCTCGGCCTGGACCGCGAGCGAATCGCTCACGACGACGTCCGCGCTCTCGAGCGTGGCCACGTAGTCGCGATAGTCCAGGTCGCCGGTCAATCTGACCCTCGGTCGGGAAGCCAAGCGCCCCTCGATGACCGAGCGCACGACCAGTCGATGCTGCAGCGGCAGGACGATCTCGACGTCGACGTCGCGCGACAGCAACACGCACACCTGGGTTACGATGTCCAATGGCGCCGTGATGCTCTCGCTCTGGCGCAGGACCACCAACACTCGTCGGTTCGTCGTCGTGAACTGGGAATGACCCGGCTTGTTGCGAAGGACCCAACGTAAGTTGTCGACCGCGGGGGCGCCGACGATCACGACGTCGTGGGGATTGGCGCCCTGATGGAGCAACGAGGTCGACACGGCCACGTTGGGCACGAAGTGCAGACGCGCTAACTGGGCGATCAATCGGGCGTTGACCGACGCCGTCGAGGTGCGCCGGGGCGACGCCACCTGCGTCGAGGTGACATGGGCGACCATGACGCCGAGGTAGAAGGCGGCGAGGGCCGCCCCGAGGGACATCGTCGAGGCGCCCTCGAGGACCAGAGTGCTCGGCGCACGACGATCGATGACCTCGTGGCTACGCTCGATGGCCCGACGTATGAGCTCATCCTGCGACAAGCCCGAGATCTCGACCCCCAGGTCCTCCGCGGCCACGACGTCGAGCGACTCCATGGTTCGTGCGAGGTGCCGAGGTGGCCCACCGGTGGTGAGCACCGTGACGTTCCACCTCTCCGACGCCGTCATCACGCGGATGAGGGGCGCCAGACTGATCGCCGCACGCCGGGAGCCGAGCATGACCACGGCGTCCGCGCGTGGCGTCGTCGCATCGCTCATCTCGAACGACTCCCGTGCGACCCGGGGTGACGCGCTCCTCGCAGCCAACTGCCCGCCGTCAAAATGGTACATATCCCCATCAGGTAAATTCCTCGAAAAGTGCATATGCAGATATGCATCTACACGAATGGTACTTCACCGAGTGTGACATTGCCGTGGCAATGGCACGCGAGGGACTTTGGGCCCGAGGGGTCGTGCGGGTCCCGCTATCCGACGATGACCCCCCGACCCCTCGTTCAGTCGGCGGTCTCGGCGTCGGCCACGATGAGCCGTGGTCCCGAGGGCCAGTCGAAGTAGCGCCAGGTCCAATTGATCATCACCCGGAGCTTGTTCCGGAATCCCACGAGATACCACAGGTGCAGGCCGAGCCAGGCGATCCAGCCCAACGTCCCCTTGACCGTCGGACCCTTGGGCAGGGTGGCGACGGCGGCGTGGCGGCCGATGGTCGCCATGATGCCCTTGTTGTGGAACTTGAAGGGCAAGGGCGGCTTGCCCTCGCATTGACGCACGATCTGCGCCGCGACGTGGCGGCCCGACTGCATGGCCACGGGAGCCAGTTGCGGGTAATACCCACCATCGGGGTTGGGAATCGCCGCGGCGTCGCCCACGGCCCACTCGTGGGGTCGCTCGAGGATCTGCAGTGACGGCGACACCCGCACCCGCCCGCCCGGACCGGCGTCGGCTTGGACGTCCGTCGCCAGGGTACCGCTCGCGGTGACGCCAGCGGCCCAGATGACGGCCGCCACGCGGAGTCGTTCGCCGTCGGCGAATCGGATGGCGTGCTCCTCGACCTCGACCACGCTGCGGCCGAATTCGACCTCCACCCCCATGCGTTCGAGCTCCTTGAGCGCGTAGGCGCTGGCCTTCTCCGGGAAGGGCGTGAGGAGCCGCGGCGCCATGTCGACCAAGATGATGCGCACTCGCGTGGGGTCCAACCGGAGTCCGTCGCGTTTGATGACGGTCTTGATGAGTTCCGACAGGGCGCCGGAGGTCTCGACACCGGTCGGTCCGCCTCCCACGATCACGAAGTTCAGCCCGAGTGGTGCGGTGTCGGCGACCGCGTCAGCGTGCTCGAGCGAGGAGAGCAGTCGATTGCGCAGGCGTCGCGCGTCGGCCAGGGAGTAGAGGGGGATCGCGTGCTGCGAGGCGCCCGGGATGCCGAAGAAGGCGGCGGTCGCCCCCGTCGCGATCACCAGGTGGTCGTACGCGATCTCAGTATCGTCACCCAGTACCACGACCTGGCGCTCGTGGTCAACGTGGCGCACCTGGCCGTGGCGGAACCGGACGTTGTCGGCCTTGCCGAAGACCGTGCGGATCGGGTAGGCCACCTCGGCGGGCTCCAGCATGGCCGTCGCCACTTGGTAGAGCAGGGGCAGGAACGTGTGAAAGTTGTGACGATCGACGATGGTCACACGAACTCGTTGGCCGACCAGCCCCCGAGCCACCTCGAGCCCGCCGAAGCCACCGCCCACGATGACCACGTGGGGTAACGACGTCGCTTCAGGTCCGGTCAACGCCGTCATCGAGGTCATCGCCATATCTGATTTAATCATACTTGACCAGAATCAATTAAGTTCCTTGATGGCTCACTCGTCGACCCATCACGTAGATCACGCCACCCAGCACCAACACGAGGGCGAGGAACTGGTCACCGGCCCCGAAGTCGAGACTGATCGCCACCGGTATCAGTGCCCCCACCACCCACGCCAGTTGCTGTCGGACCGCGAAACGCGCGAAGGTCCGTCCCTGCGCGCCGCTCGGCACGAGGCGCTGGGTGATCGCGTCGAAACTCGGCTGGGCCACCGCCGCACCCAGTCCCAGCCAACCCGCCAACGTGGTCTGGACGGTCAAGGTGGGATGGCGCGAAGCCAGACCCGCCCCCACACCCGTGGCCAAGATGGCGAGCGCCAGCAACGTCGACTCACCCAGGGCACTACGCACCCGGGTGACGATGCCGAGCCCCAGCAACGAACCCACCGCGCTGGCCGAGAGAGCCAGGGCGAACCACTGCAGACCAGCGTGCTCGCGGCGAAGTCCGAAGGCCAGGAGGAACGAGCTGAACCCCACGCCGAAG
>JAJZFO010000158.1 GCA_021805305.1 Actinomycetes bacterium
GCTGAAGGCTCCGTAGAGGGTCGGCAGGTAGGCGATCTGGAGCGCCACCACGATCACCCAGGTGGCCCCGGCCCAGATGTCGAGGCCGGTGTTGACGGGACCACCCACGTGAATGGTCCCCACCGTGAAGAGCGCGGTCAGCGCCTGCTCGAGCCCCCGCGCGAAGGAGTGGGTGGTGGGCATCAACATGAGGCCGAACCCCAGCACCAGTGACGCCGCCCAGAACAGGACCTGGCTGAGGAGGGCGACCGGCGCCGTCGGCGCCAAAATGGCGTCGCGACGTTCGTAGGTGCGCGCCAGACGCGAGAAGCCCACGAAGATCCACCACACGGTGCGATTGACCAATAGGGTGAGGCGCTCGATGCCGAAGGGTTGGCGCGGCAGGACGAGGACGAAGAGAATCCCGGTGATCGTGGTCAGTACCACGAGCAGGCCGACGATGAACTCGAGGACGTACACCCCTACTTCCGCCTCCCGTAGCGACGCGTCGACTCTCGCCCGTCAGCGCCATCGTAGACGCCGTCTTCGGGCGTCTCGCGAGCCGGGCCCGTCCTCGAGGGGCCGTGGTCGCGAGGCGTCAGTGGCGGTGTCCCTGGAGCGGGCGACCGAAGAGGGCTGCGAGCAGGCACACGTCGGCGATACCCGCCACGAGGGGAATGATGCCGACGATCGAGAGGGCGATCCATCCCCCACCCGCGACGACGCCGAGGACGATGAGCACCACGCCCGCCACCATCCGTGCCACGCGACCCGCGCTCGAACCCAGCCAGTTGATGAGTTTCATAGTCTCCTCCTTGCTCGGGTGATCCAGAGACCACCGGGCGGTCAACCGCCACGACTCCAGAATATACCCCCAGGGGTATACACAGGCATGACAAAAGTCACACGACGACGGGGGTCAGCGTAGTGACGGAGAGGCCTCACTAAGGTGAACCCGTGACGACCGTGGTGGAGATCTACGCCGACCTGTGGTGTCCCTTCGCCCACGTCGGTCTACGCGCCGCGCGGACCGAGCGCGAACGTCTCGGCCGCCGCGACGTCTCGTTTCTCGTTCGGCCCTGGCCCCTCGAACTGGTCAACGCCCGCCCCCTCGACCCCGGGGTGACGGCGCGTCACGTTCGCGAATTGCGCGAACAGGTCGCCCCGGACCTCTTCAGTGACTTTGACGCCGACCGCTTCCCGAGTACGACCCTGCCCGCGTTAGCGCTGACCCTCGCGGCCTACGAGCGCGACGCGGCGACCGGCGAAGCGCTCAACTGGGCCCTGCGCGACGCGTTGTTCGAGTCGGGCCTCGACATCTCCGACGCCGGGGTCCTCGCGTCGATCGCGCGCCGCTTCGACCTCCCCCCGGCGAGCGCACGCGACACCACGGGGGTGCGGCGCGAGTGGCTCCGGGGACAGGCACGCGGCGTCAAGGGCTCCCCGCACTTCTTCTGCGGTGAGCACGAGGCCTTCTGTCCAGCGCTCGACATCTCGCGCGACGACGCCGGCGACCTCGAACTTCACGCTAACGCCGCGCGACTCCTCGGATTCTTGGGCGAGTGCCTCGGGACCGACGCGGCCTGAGAGGTCGCGCGGTCCTCGTCGAAGGCGCACCTCGGGCTCACCAGGGCGGACACCGCGGACCCGGCGGGTCGGGTACGTTGAGAACGTGAGTGAGACGTTGCCCCCCATCGCGGTGTTGCTGCGCGAAGCCCGCGACGCCTACGGCGCCGTCGTCCGTCGCGAGATCGCGCGCAAGGGGTTGGCGCCGTTACCGCGCCACGGGGCCTTCGTCCTGGGTGCCCTGCACTACGGCTTGACCCGCGATGAGATCATGCACCAACGCGAACTCGCCCTCGACAAGACAGTGGCGATCACGCGCTTGGTCGAGTCGGGCTACCTCGACGACGGTCCCGACGGGCTGCGGCTCACCGCGAAGGGTCGCCACTGCGCCGAGGCCGTCGCGGACGCCAACGAGGCGCTCACCACGCACCTCAACCAGGCCCTGGGCGACGAGGGTTACTGCCATTTCATCCTCGGACTGATGACGTTGATCGACGTGAAGGACGACGTCGAAGAGGGGGCGTAAGCGCTCGCGGCCGCGGGTCGCGACGCGAAGGCGGCGGGGGACCAACGCCCCTAGTGGGGGTGATCGCATCGACACCGCGTCACGGGGCGCGCGATATACAGTGACAGTGGTCCGGAATCGCACGCCCGATGGTCGGATTCGCGACGACTGACATTGAGGGGACGTTCGGTGGAACCTACGAATGATCGTGATCCCGACTACTACCATCAGGTGGTCGACTGTCAGTGGGCGTGCCCCGCCCACACCGACGTGCCCGGGTACATCCGGCTCATCGCCCAGGGCCGATTCGACGAAGCGTATTTGCTCAACCGCTCGTCGAACGTATTCCCGGGCATCCTCGGTCGCGTCTGTGACCGACCCTGTGAGCCCGCGTGTCGACGCACTCGCGTCGACGGCCATCCCGTCGCCATCTGCCGTCTCAAGCGGGTCGCGGCGGATCTGACGGGCGACATCTCCGCCGCGCTCCCCTCGGCGCCCGAGGTCAAAAATGGTCGGCGCGTCGCACTCATCGGCGCCGGACCGGCCTCCTTGACCGTCGCCAACGACCTCGTACCCCTGGGCTACGACGTGACCATCTTCGAGAAGTACGGTCAGGCCGGCGGATTGATGCGAGTGAACATCCCCGAATTCCGCCTGCCCGGTGAGGTCCTCGACGCCGAGACCCAGGCCATCATCGACATGGGTGCCACCATCCACTACAACTCACCGATCACCTCGATGCGCGACTTGCTGGCCCAGGGCTTCGACGCCGTCTTCGTCGGCGTGGGCGCGCCCAAGGGCAAGGAGCTCGAACTACCGGGGCGCCACGAGGCGGGTGAGCACGTCTACATCGGTATCGAATGGCTGAAGTCGGTGGCCTTCGGACACGTCGAGTCCATCGGCGAACGCGTCCTCATCATCGGGGTGGGCAACACCGCGATGGACTGCTGTCGCACCTCACGACGCATCGGCGGCCACGACGTGCGGGTCATGGCCCGACGCCCGCGCGAATTCTTCAAAGCCTCGCCCTGGGAGCTCGACGACGCCGAGGAGGAGGACATCGAGATCGTGGTGAACCACTCGCCGACGCGCTTCGTCGTCGAAGACGGCACCCTCGTCGGGATGGAGTTCGACGTCGTGGAATGGGACGAGGGGGCGCGCCACGCCACCGTGCGCGACACGGTGGTGATCCCCTGCGACGACGTCATCTTGGCGATCGGTCAAGAGAACGCGTTCGATTGGGTGGAGCGCGACCTCGGCATCGAATTCGGTGAGTGGGAGACGCCCGTGCTCGACGAGACCACCCTGCAGTCCACCCTGCCGCACGTGTTCTTCGGCGGGGACGCCGCCTTCGGACCCAAGAACATCATCTGGGCCGTAGCGCACGCGCACCAGGCCGCCATCTCCATCGACCAGTACCTGCGCGGCGAGGACGTCGCCCAGCGGCCTCCGGTGGGGATGACGCTCGCCAGCCAGAAGATGGGGATGACCGAGTGGAGCTACCACAACGAGTACAACCCGTCGCCGCGCCAGAGGATGAACCACGTCGAGCTGACGCGTCGCTTTGCCGCGGTCGACCTCGAGGTGGAATTGGGATTCGACGCCGCCCAGACCGCGCGCGAGGTCCAGCGCTGTCTCAACTGCGACGTGCAGACCGTCTTCGCGGCGAACCTGTGCATCGAGTGTGACGCCTGCATCGACATCTGTCCGGTGCGCTGTCTCACCATCACCACCAACGGCGAGGAGGAGGACCTCCGCAGTCGCCTGAACGCTCCCGCGGTGAACCCGGACCAGGCGATCTACGTCTCGGCCCCCCTCCCCCAGACGGGGCGCGTGATGGTCAAGGACGAGAACGTGTGCGTGCACTGTGGTCTGTGCGCCCAGCGCTGCCCGACCGCCGCCTGGGACATGGAGAAATTTGAGCTCGACATCCCCTACGCCGGCCGCTACGACATCCTCGCGACCGCTCAATCTCCCACCGTCCTCTCGAGGAGCACGACATGACGAGTACCCTGCCCCAGCGCCGCGAGAGCGACCCGGCGCGCGCGCGCGTCAACAACTTCGCCCTGAAGCTCGCCAACGTCAACGGCACCGGTTCGGCCAGCGCCAACGCCCTGCTCATGCAGGCGATCTTTCGCATGGGCATCCCGGTGTCGGGCAAGAACCTCTTCCCCTCGAACATCCAGGGGCTGCCCACGTGGTACGAGATCCGGGTGAACGAGTCGGGCTACACCGCGCGCGCCCTGGACTACGAGTTGATGGTCGCCATGAACTCCCAGACCTACGCCGAGGACATCGCCGAGGTCGCCGCGGGCGGCTACGTGCTCTTCGACTCCTCCTGGCCGCTCGACGCGTCCCTGGCGCGCGAGGACGTGACGTTTCTCGGGGTACCGCTCGCCAAGATGTGCCTGGAGAACTTCACCTCCTCGCGAGAGCGGGTCTTGATGAAGAACATCGCCTACGCCGGGGCCATCGTGGCGCTCCTCGACCTCGACCTCGACGTCATCGCGACGTTGCTCACCGAGTCCTACTCGCGCAACGAGAAGTTGCTCGCCTCCAACCAGAAGGCCCTGCGCCTGGGCTACGACTACGCCACGGAAAATTTTGCGTGCCCGTTGGAATTCCACGTCGCCCCCCTGGACGAGACGTCGCACTCGATCCTGATTGACGGCAACACCGCCAGTGCGCTGGGCTGTCTCTACGCCGGCGCCACCGTCGCCGGCTGGTACCCGATCACCCCGGCCACCGCGCTCATGGATAATTTCACCGCCCTGTGCGCCAAGTACCGACGCGAGCCCGTCGACGCGACCGTCCCGGGGTCGCCGGACTCGTACCGCAACAACTACCTGATCCTGCAGGCCGAGGACGAGATCGCCGCCATCGGTATGGTGCTCGGGGCCTCCTGGAGTGGCGCGCGCGCCTTCACCTCCACCTCGGGCCCGGGCATCTCGCTCATGAGTGAACTCCTCGGACTCGCGTACTACACCGAGATCCCCGCGGTGGTCTTCGACGTGCAGCGCACGGGACCCTCGACGGGGATGCCCACGCGCACCCAGCAGGCCGACATCCTCCTGTGCGCCTACGCCAGCCACGGCGACACCAAGCACATCGTGCTGTTCCCGGCCAACCCCCACGAGTGCTTCGACTTCGCGGTGGCGAGTTTTGACTTGGCCGAGCACTACCAGACGCCGGTGTTCGTCCTCTCGGACCTCGACATCGGCATGAACGACTGGGTGGTGCCCGAGCTCACGTGGGACGACGACTTCGTCCCCGACCGGGGACGGGTGTTCGACGACCGCGACCTCGCCCAGATCACCGAGTTCTTCCGCTACACCAACGAAGACGCGGACTTCGTCGCGCCGCGCACACTGCCGGGTTCGGCCGAGAAGGGCGCGTACTTCATCCGCGGGTCGGGTCACGACAAATTCGGCAAGTACACCGAGGTGCCCGCCGAGTACCAAGAGGTGGTCGACCGCCTGAAGAAGAAGCACGCGGCGGCGGCGCACTCGGTGCCCGCCCCCGTGGTGATCCGCCGCAGTGGCGCGACGGTGGGGATCATCACGCTGGGTAGTTGTGACCTCGCGGTACGCGAGGCCATCGAAGAACTCAGCGCTCGCGGGATCGAGGCCGACTTCCTGCGCGTCCGCGGCTTCCCCTTCGTGACCGGCGTGCGCGAGTTCGTCGAAGAGCACGAGCACTGCTTCGTGGTCGAACAGAACCGCGACGCCCAGTTGCGCTCGCTCATCGCGATCGAAACCGAGGTGGACATCAACCGGATGCACCCGGTGCTGCACTACGGGGGCTTCCCCCTCTCCGCCGTTCAGGTCGTCACCGCCGTCACCGAGACCCTGGAGGTCCGCCCGTGAGCTCTCCCACCAAGCCGCTGATCCCCCTGGCCGTGCTGCCCAAGAACGATTTGGGACTGACCGTACGCGACTACGAGGGGGCCATGTCGACGCTGTGCGCCGGGTGCGGTCACGACTCGGTCACCGCCGCGATTACCCAGACCTTCTTCGAGCTCTCGATGCCCCCCCGCGACATCGCCAAACTCTCGGGCATCGGCTGCTCCTCCAAGACGCCGACCTACTTCGTGCGCGGGGCGCACGGCTTCAACTCCGCGCACGGCCGCATGGCGACCATCGCCACCGGCGCGAACGCCGCCAATCGCGAACTGACCTACGTGGGCATCTCGGGCGACGGCGACTCTTTGTCCATCGGTATCGGACACCTGGCGCACCTGATGCGCCGCAACGTCAACATGGTCTACGTACTGGAGAACAATGGCGTCTACGGGCTGACCAAGGGTCAATTCTCAGCCTCGGCCGACATCGGGA
>JAJZFO010000032.1 GCA_021805305.1 Actinomycetes bacterium
CCGTCAGACTGGTTAAGCCGACCTCACAAACCATTCCCCGTTCGTACTGCGTGAGGACGTCACCGTTAGCCGCCGTCAGGCTCCCGACACCCGCCGCGGGGGCGCAGTAACCACCCGAACCGTTCGGCACTGCCTTCGCCCAGTAAATCGTGAGGGACGACGTGTACGCGCCCCGTCCCAGGTGCGTGCTGATCGCGGTACCCGCGGAGACCACGGTACAACCGCTCACGGTGAATTGACATCCCGAAGGACTCGCGTTCGTCTCGGCTCCCGATCCCGCCGACGCGAAGGGCCGATTACCCGAATTCGGTTCAAAGTTGTACGTGGTGGTGTTCGACGCCGTGCCCACCGTCAGCGCGTCGACGTTGCCGACCATCGCGGACCATCCACTACCCACGTTCACGCCGACCCCGCCGCCGTAGGACAAGGGCAGGACGACCGCGTCCGGGTAGTAACTGACGAAGGTGGCCCAACTGACGCCGCCCGATGTGGCGTACGTCTCCGGGGTGCACATTCCCGTGAGGTGCGTAGCCCAGACCACGCCACCCGCCGCAAGAACATTCCAACTCTGCCAGGTGTCGGCCACTACCGCGCCCGCGCCCTGGAGATACGGCTCGAAGTTCAGGGTTGAATACCCTCTAGTGGTACACCCGGCAGCTTTACCCGCACTCGACGGGGTCCCCGGGTCGATGACCACCTGTAACGCGGGGTCCGTCACGGTGTTGTCCGTGTAGGTCGAGTAGGAGAGGGCGGTGATGTCACTCAACATGGTGCCCGCCCAGTCATCGGTGTACACCGACCAGTGGTCCGCGCTGGAGGTGACCGTCATCTGGAGGCTCCCGTCACCCAGGGGCGGCGCTACCGGTCCGAACACGTTGACGGCGCCACCCTGCCCGGTGCCATTCTGGTCGATCACGGCGAATTGTCCCGGTCCCGGCTGCGCCGGGGCCGTCACCAAATCGGCGTTGGTCACCACGACCGTCGTGGTCGCCGCCGATGCCGGCAACGGAACCAGCACCGGGGACACCGCGAGCAGCGCCCCGAACCCTAGCGTTAGAAACTTTCTCATGCGATCTCCTTCACTGTGGGGGCTGAGTGCCGACACTCGCCCGTCGTCGTACCACGATTCCGTCTTCCCATCGGATCAGCGCATTTATCACTGTCGAGCGCCGCGACCCGCGTCTAGCACCCCGCTCGGTGGCTGTCAAACGGCGTCGGCGCTGACGCGCACGCCGAGCAGTTCCGTGATGAGAGGTTCGACTGTCGAGGCCGGTGAACTCGTGATCTCGAGGATCGATGACCCGTGCGAGGGTAACACGGTGCTATTTCGCCGCCGTGGAAATTCCGCGAGTTCACCGGATTGGGTGGCCATTGGGTTCCCTGCTCGTCACCTTCGGTCAATCGACAACGTAATCTCGACACCATGGAGATTCTGTGCGCCGATTGTGGTTGTTCGGTAGACCGCGGCGTTCGT
Source organism: Actinomycetes bacterium (assembly GCA_021805305.1). Next base: position 1,475 of record JAJZFO010000032.1, read on the forward strand.
GTCACGGCCTGCGCCAACCCAGATTGCTGTTGTCGTGACCTACCCCTTCGTGAGACCTCGTCATAGACGCGATGCTGGACGTGTCAAGGTCCGCGTCTTCAAGACAGGACCGCGTATATCTCACGCGACCTGAGCTACGGCCAGGACCTTCCCAGGTGGCCGATGCCGCGACTTGTGACATCCCAGGGCCGTCACATCTAAAAAGTGCCGTGGCGGCAGGGACTGAGCACCCTCCCCCGCCTGACTCTGGTCATACCGAGCGACGAATTATCACGGACACTAACGTCACGACCGGCACCCGGCGACGTCCCTTCGCCACCTCAACTCTCGACGGACGTGCGTCGCCGATGGCGTACGCGACGTGACACCCCGCAGTGGCGAGCGGTTCTCAGCCGCCCAGGAGTTTCTTGGCGACGACCACCCGCTGGATCTGATTCGTTCCTTCGTAGATCTGGGTGATCTTGGCGTCGCGCATGAACCGTTCGACGGGGAAGTCCTTGGTGAAGCCGTAGCCGCCCAGCAGTTGCACGGCGTCAGTCGCGACGCTCATGGCCGTGTCGGACGCGAAGGATTTGGCGGCGGCACCCAGGTAACTGAGTTGTCGGTCGGGGTCCCCCGCGTCGATGGTCGCGCACGCCGCGTACACCAAGGCGCGCGACGCTTCGGTGCGGATTGCCATGTCCGCCAGCATGAAGCGCAGGCCCTGGAGGTGCGAGATCGGCGCACCGAAGGCGGTGCGCTGGGTCATGTAGGCCGCCGCGTACTCGATGGCCGCCTGCGCGATCCCTACCGCCTGGGCGCCGATGGTCGGACGCGACCGGTCCAGCGTGTGCATCGCAATGCGAAAGCCCTCCCCCTCCTCGCCGATGCGGTGCGACAGGGGTACCCGGACGTTGTCGAACACCACCTCGCCCGTCGGTGAGGCGCGCAGTCCCAACTTGTCCTCGTGCTTGGGAAACGTCACGCCCCAGTCCTTCTCGACGAGGAAACACGTGATCCCGTGACTCTTCGTCCGCGGCTCGGTGCTCGCGAAGACGGTGTAGGTGTCGGACACGCCGGCGTTGGTGATCCAGTACTTCGACCCGTGGAGCACGTACTCATCACCGTCGCGTTCCGCCCGGCAGCGCATGGCCGCCACGTCGGATCCGGCGTCGGCCTCCGAGAGACAGTAACTGGCCTGATGGGTGCCGGCGGCGATGCGTGGGAGGTAGGTGGACTTGAGTTCCTCGGAGGCGAAGTTCATCACCGGCAACATGCCGAGTTTGGAGATAAGCCAGGTGACCGAGGTGGAAGCGCACCCGCGCGCCAATTCTTCGGCGACCACCGCTTGGGTGACCATGTCCGCGCCGGCGCCCCCGTATTCTTCGGGCACCCACAGGGCGGGCAGGTCCATCTCCACGCACGCGTCCCAACTCGCCTGGGGGAACTCCTGGTCACGGTCGTAGCGCGCGGCGTGCGGCGCGATGCGTTCGTCCACGAAGGTCTTGAGGACATCTCGGTAAGCCCGCTGTTCCTCAGTGAGTACGAACGACATACGGGCTCCTCGTTGAGTCGGTTAGGTCTGGGGGAACAGTTGTTCCTCGGTCACGTTATCGACAAAACGACGCTGCGCGACGTAACTATGGGCCAGACCGGCGAACGCCGCCGTGGCGAGCGGTGCGTCGCCGCGCAGCCCGAAGAGCTCGAGCGCCGCGCGCACGTCGTAGAGCGTCGGTCCGCGCCCCGCCAAACTCGCGCGCTTCGCCGCGACCAACGCGATCCCCGTGACGAGGTCGTGGTGATCGACCCCGACGGGGTGCAGGGTGGCGCACTCGCGTTCGGCCAGGGTCAGGGCGAAGCCTTCGCCGGGCGCCGGGGTTCCCGCCCCCGCGACGTTCGCGACGTGGCGCAGGAGGCCCGCCTTCGGGGGTCGACCGATCTCGGGCGTGGCGGTCGCCACGGTTCGACGGACTTCACCACTGCGGTTCACGGGTAAAAAGGTCGGTTGGGTCACGCTCCGAGACTACCCCGGCTTCCTCAGACCCTGGTGAGCCAGTCCTCGTACTGAGCGAGTTCTCCGCGCACCGCCTGGAAATACGTCGCCTGGATCGCTTGGGTGATGGGCCCGGGCTTGCCCGTACCCACGACCCGATCGTCCACGGAGCCGATGGGGACCACCTCCGCCGCCGTCCCGGTCAAGAACGCCTCGTCGGCGATGTAGAGGTCGTCGCGGCGCAGCGCCTCGAAACTCACCTCGTAGCCCAGGTCGTGGGCGATGGTGACCACACTGCTCTGGGTGATGCCCGACAGCGCTCCCGCCTCCGACGGGGGCGGCGACATGATCAATCCGTCGCGCACCACGAACAGGTTCTCACCGGTGCACTCCGAGATCCGCGCGTCGGGGCCGAGCATGATGGCTTCGTCGTAGCCGGCCTTGATGGCCTCGACCTTGGCCAACGTCGAGTTCACGTACCCGCCGACCGTCTTCGACGCCGTGGGCATGGCGTTGGGCGCGTGGCGCATCCACGAGGAGATCTTCAAACGCACGCCGTTCTCGAGTCCGTGGTCGCCCAAGTAGGCGCCCCACGGCCAGGCCGCGATGGCCACGTTGACCGGACAGTTGAGGGGGTTGATACCCATCTCGCCGTAGCCGAGGTAGACCAGGGGGCGCAGGTAGCACCCGTCGCTCAGGTCGTTGACCCGCACCACCTCGACGCAGGCGTCGACCAGTTCATCCAGCGTGAAGGGCACGTCGATCATCAGGATCCGGCAACTGCGCAGCAGACGCTGCACGTGCTCGCGGAGCCGGAAAACCGCGGGACCCGACGAGGTCTTGTAGGCGCGGATGCCCTCGAAGGCCCCGGTGCCGTAGTGCAGGGTGTGGGTCAAGACGTGGGTCGTGGCGTTGTCCCAGTCGACGAGATGACCGTCCATCCAGATCTTTTTGGTGGGCGTGATGGGCATTTACAACCTCTCTAATAGGTGGGCCGTGATTCCGGACGTTCCGAGTTGCGACGCGTCGCCCTCAAAGTCTCGCACGAGATGCGCGATCCGGCTGGCCGCGTCGTTCTCACCGAGGTGTTCGAGCATCAGGACCGCCGAGGAGATGGCGGCCAGCGGATTGGCGCGATTGGTGCCGACGATGTCGTGGGCCGCCCCGTGCACCGGCTCGAAGAGCGACGGGCCCGTCCTCGCGGGGTTGATGTTCCCACTGGCGGCGAAGCCGATTCCGCCGCTGACGGCGCCCGCCAGGTCCGAGAGGATGTCGCCGAACAGATTGTCGGTCACGATGACGCTGTAGCGTCGCGGGTCTTCGACCAGGTAGATGCACGCCGCGTCGACGTGGTTGTAGTCCACCTCCACTCCGGGGTACTCGCTCTTCACCTCGGCGAGCACGCGCGACCACAGGTCGCCGGCGTAGGTCAACACGTTGGTCTTGTGCACCAGGGTGACCTTGGGCCGCGCCGTCTTCGCGGCGCGCTCGAAGGCGTAGCGCACGCAGCGTTCGACGCCGAAGCGGGTGTTCACCGAGCCCTGGGTCGCCACCTCGTGGGGCGTGCCGTGGCGCAGCACCCCCCCCTCGCCCGCGTAGGGCCCCTCGGTGTTCTCGCGCACGATGGCGAAGTCGCAGCCCTGCGCCAGCGAGCCCTCGACGCCGTGGAAGGGGCGGTAGTTGACGAACAGGTCCAGACCGAAGCGCAGACGCAACAGGAGGCCGCGCTCGAGGGTACCCCCGGGGATGCGCGTATCGCCGATGGCGGGCCCGATGGCACCGAGCATGATGGCGTCGAACCGGCGCAGCCGTTCGAGGGTCTCGTCGTCGAGCACGAAGCCGTCGCGCAGGTAGCGCGCGGCCCCGAGGTCGAACTGCTCGGTCGAGACGTCCACCCCGGCGGCGGCGACGACCTCGAGCGCGGCGGCGGTCACTTCGGGGCCGATACCGTCGCCGCCGATCACGGCAATCGAATGCACCTGCTGAGTCATGGCTCTCTCCTTGGTTCCCCCTATTTTGCTCCGACCACTCGGGGCCTGGCAAAAGGACGCCGGGGGACGGACGGAGGAGTCGGTAGAATCAGAACTTCGGCTCTAGTTGGGGACGTGCCATGGCGGGCGAAATTCATCGCATCACACAAGAAACACTGGACAAACTTCGCGAGGAGTACCACCACCTCACGACCGTGGGGCGCACCGAGATCGCCCGCATCATCGAGGCCGCGCGGCTGCTCGGGGACCTGAGCGAGAACGGCGACTACCACGCCGCCAAGGACGAGCAGGGCAAGATGGAGTCCCGGATCCGCCAGATCGACAACGTGATCCGCAACCACGAGTTGGTGGAGCGCGACGAGAACGCCGCGGTCGCCCAGCACGCCTCCATCGTCCAGATCGTCTACGAGGGTGACGCCGACGACGATTTCCAGGAGTTCTTCATCGGTTCGATCGAGGAGAAGCCCGAGGGAGTGCTCGTCGCCTCGCCCACCTCGCCGCTCGGTTCCGCCCTGCTCGGGCACGCGGTGGGTGACGTGGTGCAGTACGAAGCCCCGTCGGGGGTATTGCAAATCAAGCTCGTGGGGCTGCGCTAGATGGCCGGGCGCACCCTCTACGAGAAGATCTGGGACGAGCACCTGGTCACCTCCCCCGAGGGGGAGACTCCCCTCATCTACGTCGACCTGCACCTCGTACACGAGGTCACCTCGCCCCAGGCCTTCGACGGCCTGCGCGTGAGCAACCGCCGCGTGCGTCGACCCGACCTCACCCTCGCGACGGCGGACCACAACGTCCCCACGGAACCCTTGTCGGTGCCCGTTCACGACCCCGTTTCGCGTCGCCAGCTCGAGGCCCTCGAGGAGAATTGCGCGGAGTTCGACGTCACCCTCTTTCCCCGG